>CAYMAF010000007.1:0-40634 GCA_964388365.1 uncultured Gammaproteobacteria bacterium
TCAAGCTGATCAACGATACCGTCGGTCACCAGGCGGCCGACGGCGTGCTGAAGCAGCTCGCGGAATCTCTGAGCGACCTGATCCGCATGGAAGACATGCTGAGCTATGCGGACACCGACGTCGACATCGATACGACGATCAGCATCGAGCCGATCACCGATTCGGTGTTGTCGCGGCTCGGCGGCGACGAGTTCGTCGTGCTGCTGCCGGAGACGCGCGATCGATTCGCGGCCGGCATCGTCGCGAACCGCATACTGAAACACCTCGAGCGGCCGATACCGACCGAGAAAGGGGACCTCGTCGTCACGGCGAGCATCGGCATAGCGACGTATCCGCACGACGGCCAGACCGGCGACGAGCTGATTCGTAACGCCGACACGGCGATGTATCACGCGAAGCAGCAGGGCAAGGCGGGCTATCAGTATTACGCGGAGGAGATGAACGCTGCGTCGGTGGAGCGCCTGAAGATCGAGAACCGCCTCCGTCTCGCGCTCGACGAGGACGAGCTCGAGCTGCACTATCAGCCTCGAGTCGAGCTCGAGACGGGGCGGCTCGTCGGCGCTGAGGCGCTGCTGAGGTGGCGCGACGGCGACCTCGGTGACGTCGAGCCCGCGAAGTTCATTCCGGTCGCCGAGGACAGCGGATTGATCTTTCCGCTCGGCGAATGGGTGCTGCAGCGCGCGTGCCGGCAAGCTGCCGGCTGGTGCCGCGACGGCGTCGCCCCCGTGACCGTGGCCGTCAACATCTCGGCCCTGCAGGTCGGCCGGCACGAGTTTCCGGACGTCGTCGCGAGCGCACTCGAGCGAAGCGGGCTCGAGCCGGAGCGGCTCGAGCTCGAGCTGACGGAGGCCGCGGTCGCGTTCCTCCGCGAACGGGCGGAAAAGGTTCTCGGCGAGCTGCGTGCGCTAGGCGTTCGCCTGTCGCTCGACAACTTCGGCACCGGCTACTCGTCACTCGGGCAGCTGAAGCGTTTCCCTTTGTCGTCGATCAAGGTCGACCGGCGGTTCGTAGCGGGCATCGGCCGCGATCCCGAGGCCGCGTCGGTCGCCGAGGCCGCGATCGCGGTCGGGCGTACGCTCGGCCTCGCCGTGATCGCCGAAGGCGTCGAGAACGCCGTGCAGGTCGACGCGTTGACGAGGCTCGGCTGCCACTACGCGCAGGGCGACCACTTCGGCAGGGCCGCACCGCCGGACGACATCGCCGCTCGCCTGCGCCCTTAGCCGTCGGCCGATTCGCATCCGCGGGCGAGGAGCGTCCGCCGCCGCCGCTTGGCACGTTGTTTGCTGTCGGCAGGTCGGTTGCTCCGGGGAGCGTATGCAGATGGCCTGCCAGCGGACTTTCTGGTTCGTCCTCGTCGTCGCGCTGCTCGTTCTCGGAGTGGCGGGCTGCTCGGCGGCGTACTACCGGGCGCTCGAGACCATCGGCATCGAGAAGCGCGACATCCTCGTCGACCGCGTCGAGGATGCGCGCGATGCTCAGGACGCGGCGAAGGAACAGTTCCAGTCGGCGCTCGATCAGTACCGGAGCGTCGTCGCGTTCGACGGCGGCGACCTCGAGGAAATGTACGACCGGCTGAACGGCTCATACGAAGCGAGCGAGCGCCGTGCGCGTATCGTGACCGAGCGCATCGACGCGATCGAGCGCGTGGCGGGCGACTTGTTCGACGAGTGGGAGGCGGAGCTCGACGAGTACTCCGATCCGAGTCTGCGCCGGCAAAGCGAGCGGCTTCTCGACGAGACGCGCAGCCGCTATGGTGACGTCGTCGCCGCGATGCGCCGGGCCGAGGGCGCGATGTCGCCGGTGCTCGAGCTGTTCCAGGATCAGGTGCTGTTCTTGCGGCACAACCTGAACGCTCGCGCGATAGGCGCCCTCGAGACGGAGCTCGACGCGATCGAGGCCGCGACGTCGGAGCTGATTGCCGAGATGGAACGGGCGATCGCCGAGGCAAGCGACTTCATCCGGGCGATGGGATGAGCGGGGTGCGCGTTCGTTGGGAGCGCCGCGCGCTTCGGTTCGCGCGAACCGTCGCCCCCCTCAAGAGCGGCGGGCCGTGCTGTCCTGTCGAGCGCAACTCTGCGAGCTCGCGGTCTCCGCGAGCACTTCGAGCAGCGCGTCGTAATCGACCGGCTTGACAAAGTAGCGATCGAAGCCCGCCGCGTCGGCGCGCTGCCTATGTTGCTCGCTGCTATAGCCCGTCAATGCGATCAGCGCTGCATTCCCGAGACCCGCTTCACGGCGAAGCCGCGTCGCGACCTCGTAGCCGTCGATGTCCGGGAGGCCGATATCGAGCAGGATCACATCGGGCCTGAACACGCACGCGGCCTCGACGCCCGCGGCGCCGGAATGCGCAACTCGGATGTCGTGGCCGGCGGTCTCGGCGATGAACGCGGACAGACACTCGGCGAGATCCTCGTTATCGTCGATGATCAGAAGCCGCAGCCGGTGCGCCTCGGCGGATGCGGGGAGGGCCGTTTCGCCGCCCGAGGTCTCGGCGGCGCGCGGAGCGGCGGCGAGCGGCAGCCGCACGAGGAACTCGGCGCCGCGGCCCGGTCCGCCGCTCGCGGCATGCACGCTGCCGCCGTGCAGCTCGACGAGGGCGCGGACCAAAGCGAGACCGATGCCGAGACCGGCCTGGTTCCTCGAGTGCTCGGTGTGCGCTTGCGTGAACAGATCGAACACGCGCTCGAGCATGTCCTCCGCGATGCCCTCGCCATTGTCCCGGACGCGAACCGATACGAACGTGCCGTCGTCCTCGGTCTTGGCGCTGAGCTCGATCTCGCCGCCCGGCGGCGTGTACTTCGCCGCGTTCGTCAGCAGATTTCCGAAGACTTGAGCGAGGCGCACGGCGTCGCCCTCGACGTGCAATGGCTCGGACGGAAGCTCGATCGCGATTGAATGGCCCTTGTCCTCGATCAGCGGGCGCGCCGCGTCGAACGAATGCTCGATGATCCGTTGGAGCTCGAGGGTTTCGCGCTTCAGCTGAACCCGGCCGCTCGAGACTCGCGATACGTCGAGCAGGTCGTCGATCAGACGGCGAAGGTGCTTGAGCTGGCGTCTCAGCAGGCTGCTGACCCATGGCAGCTTGCGCTCGACGAGCTCCGGGCGAGCGAGCAGATCGACGCCGCTCTGCATCGCGGCGAGGGGGTTGCGTAGCTCATGCGCGAGTATCGAGATGAACTCGTCCTTGCGGCGGGCGGATTCGCGCAGCAACGATTCGGCCCGTTTACGCTCCGCGATCTCGGAGACGAGCTGCGTGTTCGCGAGCTCGAGCGTGCGATTGAGCTTTTGGAGCTCGCGGGTGTTATGGGCCTGCAGGCGGGCATGTGCGGCCTCGAGCTCGCGGTTCGTCGCGGCGAGGCAGTCGTTGAGCCGGGCGAGCTCGCGGCGCTGCTGGAAGAGCTGAACGAGCACCTGCACCTTGCCGCGAAGGATCTCCGGGACGACGGGAACGTAGACGTAGTCCGCGGCGCCCATCTCGTAACCCTTCAGCCGGTCGAAGTCGGTGATGTGGACACCGGTGACGAAGATGATCGGCGTGCCGCCGAATCTCGGGTGCTCGCGTATGCGAGCCGCGGTCTCGAAGCCGTTCATGCCGGGCATGCTGACGTCGAGCAGGATCGCGGCGAACTCGTCGCGTTCGAGGCATTCGAGCGCTTCGTGCCCGGAGCGTGCGCGGACGAGGTTCTGGCCCAGCCGTTCGAGAATGACTTCGTAGGTCAGCAGGCGTACCGGCTTGTCGTCGACGAGCAGGATGTTCGCGAGCTCGGACACGACGCGCCGTTCAGCGATCGAGCCACACGCGGAGCAACGCAAGGAACTGCTCGCTGTCGATCGGTTTCGCGATGTAATCCGACGCTCCGGCCTCGAGGCACTTCTCGCGGTCACCAGCCATCGCTTTCGCGGTCAGCGCGATGATCGGCTGGGAGAATCGTGGGTGCTGACGCATGCGTCTGATCGTTTCGTATCCGTCCATCTCCGGCATCATGATGTCGAGAAGCACGAGCGACAGCGTAGCGAGCTCGTCGAGGAGCCGAAGCGCTTCGGCACCGGATCCGGCCGCGACGACCTCGACGCGGTGGCGCTCGAGAAGGCCGGTCAGCGCGAAGATGTTAGGCGCGTCGTCATCGATGACCAAGACTGTCTTGCCTGCCAGTACGTCGCGAAACGGCGACTCGAGAAGCCGGCGGCGTTCTATCTGCAGGTCGGCCGCGCGGCGGTGCAGAAACATCGCGGTTTCGTCGAGAACGCTTTCGAGCGTCGGCGCGTCGCGGAGAACGAGCTCGCGCCTTGCCGCGGCGAACGGCTCTTCGCGGGGAACGGGCGCATAGACGACGAACGGCACGTTCTTCAGCGCGGGCTCGGCCGAGGCTTCGCGGAGCATGTCGACGGCGGGCAAGTCTCGCGGCTCGGCATCGAGCAGCACGCAGTCGAACTCGTGACGTCGCAGCAGGCCGAGTGCGTCGCGTGCGAGCACGGTGACGCTCGTCTCGACGTCGGGGCCGCCGGCGAGATCGGCGAGACGGCCGGGCTCGGCGCAGTCTCCTTCGACGACGAGCAGCCGACGGCGAGGCTCCGTGCCGTCGCCGACGAGCTGCTGGAGGCTCGCATGCAGATCGGCGGCTTCGACCGGCCGTGCGAGCGCCGCCCGCGCGCCGCGTCTGCGCGCTTCGAGGCGGTCGATGCCGTGCCCGATCCACTGCACCGGAATATGGCGCAGCTCGGGGGCGTGCTTGAGCCGGCTCAGCAACGTCCATCCGTGCATGTCGGTGAGCGTCGCGTCGAAGCTGATGGCCGCGGGTGAGCGCTGGCGGGCGAGGGCAAGGAGCTCGCTGCCGTGGTTGGCATGCAGGATCTCGAGGCCCGCGTCGTGAGCCGCATCGGCGATCGCTTCGGCGATGCGCGGGTCCGCGTGCGCGGTGACGAGCAGACGGTCGCCGGCCGAGAACGTCTCGCGGTCGTCGATCGGGCTGCCGGCGGGCCGCGCTGCGGCGAGCATCGGAGGGCGCCGTCCGGCAGCACGCACGGCCGCGGCCTCGGCTGGGACCGCAGGGCCAGCGAACACGGACGGCAGATACAACGTGAACGTGCTGCCTTCGCCGGGGCTGCTGACGAGCTTGATCTCGCCCCCGAGAAGCTGCGCCAGCTCCCGCGAGATCGCGAGCCCGAGGCCGGTGCCGCCGTGCTTGCGCGCCGTGCCGGCGTCCGCTTGCTGGAACGCTTCGAACACCATCTTCTGCTTGTCTGGCGGAATTCCGATACCGGTATCGGCGACCTCGAACGCGACGACGTCGTCGGCCGAGTCGAGCACGGCGTGGCCGGGCGTCCAGCCTTCCGCTGCCGGCCGCAAGTTCAGGTGCACGCTGCCTTCGACGGTGAACTTGAACGCGTTCGACAGCAGATTCTTCATCACCTGCAGCAGGCGCTTCGGATCGGTGCGGATCGAATCCCCGAGCTCCGGATGAAGCTCGGCGCGAAACTCGAGACCGCTCGATTGCGCTTCGTGCGCGAACGTGCGCTCGAGCGTGTGCTTGAGGTTCGCGAGCGAGAGCTCTTCGCATTCGACCGTCACCGTGCCGGACTCGATCTTCGAGAGATCCAGGATGTCGCTGATCAGGTTGAGAAGGTCCGTGCCGGCCGCATGGATCGTCGATGCGTACTCGATCTCTCGCTCGCTGAGATTGCTGTCGGCATTGTCGACGAGCTGCCGGCTCAGCACGAGGATGCTATTCAGCGGGGTACGCAGCTCGTGAGACATGTTCGCGAGGAACTCGGATTTGTAGCGCGAGGTGAGCGCGAGCTCGGCCACCTTCTCCTCGAGCGCCCGCCGCGCTTGCTCGATTTCCCGGTTCTTCCGCTCGACCTCGGCATTCTGCGCGGCCAGCAGGCGCGCCTTTTGCGCGAGCTCCTCGTTCGTCTTCTGCAGCTCGCGCTGCTGCGTCTGCTGCTCGGCCGTGATCGTGACCTCGGAGATGTTGCGCACCTGAGCGGTCAGGGCGGTCGACATCGAGTTGATGTCGGTCAGATCCTGCCATACGCCGGCGCCGACCTGGCGGGCAACGCATGTGACCTCGGATGTGAAGAGCCGTATCTGCTCGATCATTCGATTGACGATCTGCGCCGAGCGGAGGAACTCGCCCTCGACGACACGTCCGTCGATCTCGAGCGGCACCATGCGAGTGAGGTCGCCCTGAGCGACGGCGGCGATGCTGCGCGTGACTTCCCGGGTCGGCCAGAGCAGGTCCTCGATCAGACCGTTCACTGCCCGCTCGATGTCCCCCCAAGCGCCGATTCGGTGCGCGCATCGCACGCGCTCGCGCGTGTGTCCGTGCCGCCCCACTGTCTCGGCGACACGCGTCAGCTCGGAAGCGACTTGCTCGTTCGCGTCAGCTAGATCGTTGAATGCGTCGGCGATTTTGCCGGCGAGGCCGGTCCAGTGGCCCGGCAGCCTCACGGAGAACTCCCCGTTGCGCATCGACTGAAGCGCGCCTAGCAGTAGCGTGTGATCGATAGGGTTCCCGTCGACGAGATCGAGTGATCCGGCAGTGCCTACACGGCTTTCCATCAGGACGACAGCTCCGAAGTTGTCGGTGTGGGTGAACGTCGAGAGGCCGAAGAGACGGCCCGCGGCAATTGGGATCTCGGAGAATCTCCCCAACGATTCTCCGGATGCCCCCCGCGTCGCGCGGGGCAACTTCCGTGCCGGCCGGGAAGTCGTTGATTCGCGGCAACCTCGGCGCCGCGGGGCAGGCGCGGCGAGCAAGGCTTGGAAGGGCGTTGCAAATACTGGAATGGCACGCCGCTTGCAGATATCGTGCCCCTCCAAATCCATTCGGAGATCCGACGATGAATACGCTTCGAGCCGCACTAAACTCGGCGGCGGCGATCGCCGCCTCGGCCTTGCTCGCCGCCGCGCCCGCGGCTGCTCAGGATCTCGATCTCGCCGCGCTGCAAGAGCTCGACGACGATCGCACGGACATCATGTACGAAGGGCTGACCGTGGACGCTCTAGAGGAGCTCGATGTCGTGCGAGAAGGCCGGAGAATCGGCGAGGTCGAAGAGGTGCTCGGCATCGGCGAAGAAGTCGTCGCCCTCGTCGTCGAGCTCGAGCACGACGTCCCGGGCATCGGAGGGCGAGACGTCGTCGTCCCGGTCGGAGAGTTCGAGCTGATCGAAGGCCGCAGGGAAGCGGAGCTCTCGCTCAGCGACGAGGAGCTCGCCGCGCTGCAAACGTGGGACGATTGACCGCGCGTCGTCAGACGAGCACGGCGAAGATCACGCTCCCGAGCGCGAGCCGGTAAAGCACCAACGGCAGCATCCCGAAGCGCGTGAGCCACTTCAGGAAGAAGTGGATGCATAGAAACGCCGTGAGGGCGGACAGGACGGCACCCGCGGCGAACGGCACCCAGTCGACCGGCTCGGCTTGCGCGACGAGCTCGCCGGCCTCCAGCGCGGCCGCTAGGCCGGTCACCGGGATCGCGAGCAGGAACGAGAAGCGCGCCGCGCCCTCTCTCGATAAGCCGAGGAGCAGGCCGGCGGTGATCGTGATGCCGGACCGCGACGTGCCCGGAATCAGCGCGAGCGCCTGCGCGCAGCCGACGACGAGCACGTCGCGCCACGAGAGCTCGTGCTCGGTCCGGCGGCCGTGACGCGCGTCGGCGAGCCCGAGCAGCAAGCCGAAGCCGATCGTCGTCGCCGCGATCAGCAGCGGCGAGCGCAGTGTCGTCTCGGCGATGCCGTGCACCGCGAGACCGGCGATACCGACCGGGATCGTGCCCCAAAGGACCGCCCAGGCGAGCCGGCTGTCGCCGACGCTGCGGCGCTCGAAGAGCGAGCGCGTGAAGTCGTCGGCCATGCGCGCGAGCTCGGCGCGAAAATACACGATGACCGCGAGCAGCGTTCCGACGTGCACGGCCAGGTCGAACGCCAGGCCCTGATCGGGCCAGGCGGTGAACCGCGGCACGAGGATCAGGTGGGCACTGCTCGAGATCGGCAGAAACTCGGTGATGCCCTGCACGATCGACAGGACGACGATCTGCAGCCAGCCGATCGGCGAGTATTCGCTTGCGAATGAATCCATAAGTGATCGAGGTCGCCCGCCGCGGTGCGTCGACGCCCGTGCGCTACCCTTGGCGGGCGCTAGTGTAATCGCTGCCGGCCGCGAAAACTTGCGATCGGCTCACGCAGGCCGGATGGCATGCTCCTTGCAAATCGGCCGGCGCCTCATCGGACAAGGGGCCCTCGAGAATACCGAGAAGCGCGAGGGGGCAAGTGAAGGCCGAAGCCGCCAAGATCCGTTGCAGCGGATGCCTGCGTAAGCACGAAGCGCTCTGCCGATGAAGTCCGTCGTCCGATTCGTGCTCGCCGCTGCGGCGATCGTCGGTGCCGACACCGCGAGCGCTCAGTTCATCAGTACCCCGGTCACGACGGCGCACGAGGGCTTGCCGTATCGTTACGACGTCGTTGCGACCGGTATCGGAGCGGTGCGAATCACCGCGCCGAATGGCTTGCCGCCGTGGCTCTCGCTCGTCGAGACGGGCAACGGCACCGCGCTGTTGAGCGGCATACCTTCCGCCGGCGATAGCGGAGACGGCATCGTGCTGCGAGCGGAGGATACGGCATGTCCCGTGTTCCTGGCGTTCTGCGCTCGCTATCAGTTCTTCGATATTGCGGTCGCGCCGAATGGGCCGCCCGAGGTCATTGCGCCGATCAACGATCAGCGCGCGGTCGAGGCGACGCCGTTTCGGCTGGATTTCGCCGGCACGTTCGACGATCCGGATGGCGACGCGCTGTCGTACTCGGTCGCCGGGCTGCCAGTCGGCCTCTCGGTTTCCGGCACCGTGATCGCCGGCACGCCGGCGCCGGCCGACGTCGGCGGCTCGCCGTACGACGTTGCGGTGAGCGCGAGCGACGGGCGCGGCGGAACGGCCGTCGAGCGCTTCGTGCTGCGCATCGACGCCCTCGCGCGCGCCGATCTCGCGATCGCATCCGTTGCACCGGTCCCGAGCCCGGCGCTCGTCGGTCAGAGCGTCGACTGGTCGTTCCGCGTCGTCAATCGCGGCCCGAGCGAAAGCGGCGATGCCGAGCTCGAGATCGTGCTCGTCGGGAGCGAGGTCGAGCTCGATCCGGGGCCGTGCGCGAGCGATGCCGCCGGCGGGACCCGACGCGCCGTCTGTTCGATACCTCCGATCGGGCCAGATGCCGAAGAAGCGGTGAGCGTGCGCACGACGTCGGCCGGCGCGGGCGACGTTCACGTCACGGCCCGTGTCCGCCCGATAGGGGATCGGCCGATCGATCCTGCGGCCGCGAACGACGTGTACACGGCTGCGCTCAATGTCGGCGAGGTGCTCCGCACCGACGCCGCGCAGCGGCTCGAAGGCACGCTGCTCGGCGCGGCGGCCGGCGACGTCGATGGCGACGGTTTCGACGATCTCGTCGCGGCGACGCCAGAGGATGCGCCGGCCGCATTGCACCTCAATATCGAGGATCCGGCGGGGCTCGACCCTGTGTTACTCGAATCGGGCGCCGGGCGGCGAGGTCTTTCGACGCTCGCGATCTCGCTCGGCGATGCGGCGGCGAATGCCGATGCGGCGCTTGCCGATCTCGACGGCGACGGGGATCTCGATGCGGTCGTCGTCAACGCGCCGGGGACGGTCGCGATCGTGCTCGAGAACGAGGGCGCCGGCGGGTTCGTCCGTTCCCTATCGCTCGGCGACGGGAGCGCCGACACGCGCGCAGTCGCCACGGGCGATCTCGACGGCGACGGCGTGCCCGATATCGTTGCCGCGAACGCGGGCCAGAGCGTCGTCTATCTCCGCCGCGGCGACGGCTTCGACGCGTCGCCGCTGCCGGGGGCTCCGCGCGAATCGGTCGGCATCGCGCTGCTCGACGCGAACGGAGACGGGCTCGCCGATGTCGTGCTCGCGAACGCGGACGGCGATGCCGCGCTTTACCTCGGCAGCGGCGCGGGATTCGCGCCGCCGCTGCTGCTCGCGACGGGCCCAACGTCCGCGGTCGCGGCCGGCGACCTCAACGGCGACGGCGCGCCGGATCTCGTCTTCGCGCGCGCCGTGCCGGGGTCGGACGGAGTGCCGTCGAATCCGGTTCTCGCGAATGACGGCGCCGGCCGTTTCACGCTTTCGGCCGAGCTCGGTGCGTCGCCGACGCTCGACGTGCTCGTCGCGGATTTCGACGACGACGATCGGCTCGAGATCGTCTTCGTCAACGCCACCGGCGCGCATCAGCGTTTCGTCGGCGACGACGCCGGAGGCTTCACGCTCGATCCGGTCCTGCTCGTCGCGCCGCGCGGAACGCGAGCCGCGGCCGGGCGGATCGGCATGCGCGCGGCGACCGATCTGCTGATTGCCGGAGCGGACGGGCTATCGGTCTTTTTCAACGACGGGCTGGGCGGCGTCGGTCTCGGCGATATCGAGCCGCCGGTGATCGAGCTCGTCGGCGAGCCGCAGCTCGCGATCGAGATCGACGAGAACTACGACGATCCGGGGGCGAACGCGATCGATGACGTCGACGGCCCGTTGACGCCGAAAGTCGACAACCCGGTGGACACGAAAGTGATCGGAACGTACACCGTGACCTATACGGCGGTCGATGCCGCCGGCAACGAAGCCGTCCCGGTCACTCGGACGGTAAACGTCGAAGCCCGCGCCGCACGGGGCGGAGGAGGGGGCGGCAGCGCCGATGCGGCCTGGCTCGCGCTGCTCGCGGCATGGCTCGTCACGCGATGGCGGCCGCCGGCGTGACCGAAGCTGCCTGTTGAACCCCAAGCAATGGTCGCGTCAGCCGAGGATTTCCGGCTGCCAGTTCTGGCGGAAATAGAATGCTTTGAACAGCGGGCGGTGCGCGACGGTCCGGATGATCTCGAGCGTTCGCTTGCTGTTCGACACGTATTCGAAGAGACCGCTGCCGAGATCCGATAGCCGTTTGACCTCCTCGCCGAGCACATGCCTCAGCACGACGTCGTTGTTCCGCTCCTCGGAGAAAATCAGCGTTCCGGATGCTGCGTAGACGACGTCGAAGACGAATAGGTAGTCCTTTCTGTACTTGTCGAACGCGTTCTCGATCCACAGCTCCTTGAGCTGCTTGATGATGTTCTGATAGCGGAGGTGCTCGGTGACCGCGTCGTGCAGCACGCCGGCGACCGAATGTTTTCGCTTGAACTTCAGCTGTACCTCGGTTTTGCCGATATCCGGCGCCGCCGAGCCGCCGAACGCGATGGACACCTCCTTCGCCGAATTGAACTTGACCTCTCCCGGCGATCCCGTTGCCGTCCAGCGGTTTAAATCGATATCTGGGTATGCATCGTTGAAATGGATCGCGGGAATGAACTGCCGATCGTCCATGCGGTAGACCATGCCGACCCGGACAGGTGCGTCGAGGAAGTTCGCGACATACTTGTGACCGTTGAGAATCTTGTTCATCCTGTGCACGCCGTTGCTCCCGCTCTGGTCCCAATGCTGACGGCGCGATTCTAATAGAATCACCGGGAACGATAGTATCTATACTGCGGGAAAGATGCGACCCCGGCGATTCGCGGCTCTGGTCGCTGCGGCCTGCCACGCTCGGGCGCGTCATCGGCTCGGGTGGCCGAGCAGAGCGCCGCTGGCGGGATCGGCGCATCATCCGTGGGGCGGAGGTTCCTTTCCCCATCGCCGACTCGTTCGTCGGAATCGTTCCTCGTTTCCGCCGGCTTGGGCCCTTGACTACATAGGTCAACGGATTGTCCAGAAGCGCCTAAACGGTGGCGTTCGGTCCGCGTCTTTCACGATATTTTTCGTCGATGAAGTCCAAGATTTCCGAAGCGGCAACGTGCAATACGGGCCGAGTGCCGATGAACTTCGGGTATCATTCGCCCGGCGTAGTGGCTCACGAAGTCCGGTGAGCGATATAGTGATGTGCAAAGGAGTTGTTCGAATACGATCCCGGGCGCGCCGAAGGCGCTCGTAATAATACGTACGAGACTTCCTGCCCCATGGGAATACGATGTTTACGCCGATGCGGCGCACCGCTATGACTAACGGAATCGAGTTGGAGATACCATGACCACGCCCTTTCCCCGGACACCGACCTTCATGACCATCGACGAGCCGTTCCGCTTCGAGGGGGAACTGTTCGATCTGGAAGTGGAGGGCGAGATTCCTTCCGAGCTCGAGGGGACTTTCTTTCGAGTCGGCCCCGATCAGCAGTTTCCGCCGAAGATGGGCGATGCGAATCCGTTCAACGGCGACGGCATCGTCACAGCGTTTCGCTTCAAGAACGGGCACGTGGACATGCAGCACCGGTACGTACGCACGCACCGCTTCCTGGCCGAGCGTGCGGCACGTCGGGGGCTGTTCGGGGACTATCGAAATCCGTTCACCGACGATCCGAGCGTGCAGGGTGTCGAGCGGACCGTATCGAACACGAACGTCGTGCCGCATGCCGGTCATTTGCTCGCGATGAAGGAAGACGGTCGGCCGTATGCGATGGACCCGGTCACGCTCCAGACCCGGCAGCTATGGGATTGGAACGGCCAGATGAAGGCCACGTCGTTCACCGCGCATCCGAAGATCGACCCGGAGACGGGCGAGCTCGTCGGCTACGCGTACGCCGCGAAGGGCGAGGCGACGAAGGACGTGGCCTTCTATACGTTCGATCGCGATGGCCGCTTGGTGCGGGAAGTTTGGATCGAAAGCCCGCATGCGGCGATGATCCACGATTGCGGCGTGACGCAGAACTACATCGTGCTGCCGGTGATCCCGCAGCTAATGGACCTCGAGCGCATCAGACGCGGCGGAATCCTGTTCCAGTGGGACCCGAACGTCGATCAGATCTACATCGTGATGCCTCGCGACGGCGAGGCGAAGGACGCTCGGTTCTTCCGTGCGCCGAATGCGTTCCCCGGTCATGTGATCAACGCGTTCGACGAAGGCGGCAAGGTTTATCTCGATCTGCCGGTCGTCAATGGCAACGTGTTCTGGTTCTTCCCCGACGCGAACGGCCGCCATCCGGAGCCGTCGAGTCTGCGCACCGAGATCGTGCGTTGGTGCTTTGACATGACCTCGCCGAGCGACACGCCGACCGCAAAAGTGATTGCGGAGATCTCGGCGGAGTTCCCCCATGTCGACGACCGATACGTCGGGCGGCCGTACCGCTACGCGTTCATGCAGGCCACCGATCACAGCAAGCCGTACAACGCGGAGAAGGCAGGCCCGATCATGGGCTTCTTCTTCAACACGTACCTGTCGATGGATATGTCGACCGGCAAGACGAAGTCCTGGTTCGCAGGCGATACCTCGAGCACGCAGGAGCCGATCTTCGCGCCGCGCAGCGCCGATGCGCCCGAAGGCGAAGGCTACGTGATGGGCGTCGTGAATCGCCGCGCCGAGAACCGCAGCGACCTCGTGATCTTCGACGCTCAGCGGATCGATGAAGGGCCGATCGCGACGGTCAAGATCCCGGTTCGGCTGAAGTACGCGATCCACGGAAACTGGGTGCCGGCCGACGTTTTGCCTCTCCCCGAGGACGAGGGCGGCGCACTGCCGCGCTGATCGGACCGCCTTCCGGCGAGGGGGCGGTCCGATTCCGCCCCCCGATCAGATTCTGATTCGACGCCGCGTGTCTACAGCCGGGCAATCAGCGACGAAGTGTCCCAACGGTTGCCGCCCATGCGCTGAACTTCGGCGTAATACTCATCGATGATCCGCGTCACCGGCAGCTTCGCTCCGTTACGCTCGGCTTCGGCAAGGGCGATCGCGAGGTCCTTGCGCATCCAGTCGACGGCGAACCCGAAATCGAACTTGCCTTCGACCATCGTCTTGTAGCGGTTCTCCATCTGCCAGGACTGCGCCGCGCCCTTGCTGATCACGGAGATCAGTTTCTCGATATCGAGATTTGCCTTCATCGCGAAGTGTAGTCCCTCCGAAAGGCCTTGCAGGACGCCGGCAATGCAGATCTGATTGACCATCTTCGCGAGCTGGCCGTATCCGCACGGCCCCATCCGCTCGATCCGCGCGGCAAAGCTCTCGATGACGGGGCGTGCGGTCTCGTATGCTTCCTCGTTGCCGCCGACCATCACCGTCAGCACCCCGTTCTCGGCGCCGCTCTGGCCGCCGGAGACCGGAGCGTCGAGGAACTCGATGCCAAGCTCGCGCGCGCGCTCGAACAGCTCGCGGGCGACGTCGGCCGACGTCGTGGTGTGATCGACGAAAATCGAGCCGGGCTTCATGCCGGAGAATGCACCGCCGGGGCCGATCGTGACCTCTCGAAGGTCATCGTCCGCGCCGACGCAAGAAAACACGATATCCGCATCGCGGGCGGCTTCTTGCGGCGTCGATGCCGCCGTGCCGCCGTGCTCGGCTTGCCATCTCAGGCTCTTTTCGCTCGTCCGGTTGTAGACGGCGACCGTATGGCCGTTACGCACGAGGTGACCCGCCATCGGATATCCCATCGTGCCGAGACCAATGAACGCGACCTTCCTTCCCGACATGCTCCGACTCCTTTTCCCGTCCTTCGGAAATTTCAGACGACCGGCTTCGACGTAAGGCAGGGAATATTAGAGCGTTCGAACTGCACGGCAAGACGATCGGTCGCGACGCACCTCGATTCGAATGCTTGCCGTTAAGCCGTGCTCGGGACGCGTTATCGGGCCGTGTCCAACGCTGCCATTGCCTCTGTCCTTTTAGGCCAAGCTCAGCAAGTCTGCCCGGTGTAGCTTCGTACCGCCGGGTTCCGAATCGGAGCCGGAAGTCCAGCGACGACAGCCCCGGTGTCGCGCTCGAGGAGCGCCACTTGACCGGCAGGCTGCACGGTAAGAAGGTATTCGCGACCCCGATCGGATCCGCGAGCCGCGAGGCCGCACCGGTCGGCGGTGGAATTTGTTCGTTCGCCGCAGCCGTTGAGGGCCGAGGCGAAAGCGGGGCGGCGCAAGGTGCGCCCACCAACCAGGAGGGGAGCATGAAATACGATAGCTCGATCGCGGGGGAACGGACGGGCAACCGTGCGAGGCGGGTGAAGCGTGCGGCTTCAGGCTGGCTGTTCGCGAGCGCGTTGCTCGTCGCCGGCACCGTGTCGGCGCAGGCACCGGGCCTGAAGAGCGCAGTCATCGATTCGACGTGCGATCGGGAATGTCTGCTCGGGTTCGTCGAGACCTACCTCGACGGCCTGCTGGCGCGTGATCCGTCACGCGTGCCGTTTAGCGTCGACGTCATGTTCACCGAAAACAACGTCGTGATGCCGATCGGCGAAGGGCTGTGGAAGACGATCAACAAGGTTTCCGAGGCCGGCACGGAGGCTGCCGACATCGACACGGGCAACGCCGCCTGGTTCGGCATCATCGAGGAGCATGGCCGTCCTGCCTACTACGGCATGCGGATCAAGGTCGAGGATCAGCGGATCACCGAGGTCGAGACGCTCGTCGTTCGCAGGTCCGGGATGCCGATGCCGTTCGGCGATACGACGAAGATCGTCCACGATCCGGCTTTCAACGAAGTGCTGCCCCCGGAGCAGCGCCGATCCCGTGAGCGCTTGATCGCGATCGCCGACGGCTACTTCAGCACCGTCGAGCTCAACGACGGTCAGCTCTTCACGCATTTCGACGAGAAGGACTGCGGTAGGCTCGAGAACGGCGTCCTGACGACGTCCGCGGCCGAAGGCACGTCCGGAGTGGTCGCTCAGGGCTGCATCGACCAGCTCGAGCTCGGCATCTATCGCATTAACAAGCGGATCCGCGAGCGCCGTTACCCGCTCGTCGATACCGAGCGCGGCGTCGTCGTCTCGAGCGCGTTCTTCGACCACGCGAACACGTTCTCTCGCTACTCGCTGACGGATGGCCGCGAGATGGACACGCTCCTGAAGTGGCCGAACTCGATCACGCTGCTCGAGGCATTCCGCGTGCGCGACGGCAAGATTCACCGCATCGAGGCGCTTTTTACGTACGTGCCTTACTTCATGCATTCGCCGTGGGCGAAGCCCGGCGGGGTGGGTGCCCAATGAACGCAGAGCAACGACGCGGAGCTCGTCTCGCGACGAAGGCGGGGCGCATCGGTTTCCCGCTCGGCGTCGCGGCCGGGGTCGTCATCGGCCTCGGCGCGGCGAAGGGGCTGGATCACATCGTGCCGCCGGCGCACGGGGTCGAAGATGACGTGCTCGAAGCACGGCTGCTCGAATCGGAGGACCATCTCGCGATTCGGCGGCTGCTGATGGATTACGGGTTCTATCTCGATGACCGTAATCTGCGCGCCTATGCGGATCTTTTCGCCCAAGAGGGCGAGTGGATCGGCGGATTCGGCCGCGCGAAGACTCCGGACGGCATTTACCGGATGTTGAGCGAGGCGGGAATGCCGCCGAACCATCACGAAGGCGGTCATCGCTCGGTTCACGTGATCACGAATCCGCGGATCGACGTCGACGGCGATCAGGCGACGGCATGGTCGAGGTTCGTCGTCATCAACACCGCGGAGGACGGTTCGCCGCAGGTATGGCGTGTCGGGCATTACCGCGATCGCCTCGTGCGAGAGAACGGTAGTTGGAAGTTTCTTCAGCGCATCGTTTACGGGGACATCCCGGCGAACGATCCGCTGGCCAATGGCGGGGAGGGATGACTCATGGGTTCTTCGAGCTGGAAGTGGAGGATGCAAGGTTGCGCGGCCGCGCTTCTGGGCGCGATCGCATTGACTGCACCCGTGCAAGCGGCCGAGGGGCCATGTGACGATGCGTGTCTCGTGGACCTCGCCGAGCGTTACATGGATGCGCTCGTCAACCGACAGTACGTCGACGGCCGTGTCGCGCCGCAGTACGAGGGCTTGCCGTGGGCGGACGTCGTCCTGTTCACCGAAGATTACGTTTCGCTGATGATCGGCGACGCGCTCTGGGGGTCGATCCGCGGCATGACGGATACGCCGTTCATCGTCACGGACGAGGTGAGCGGCAATGTCGCATGGTTCGGTTGGGTCGAGGAGCACGGCGCGCCGGCCTACTATGCGATGCGCCTCAAGGCCGAGAACGGCCGGATCTCGGAGGTCGAGACGCTGACCTCGCGTAAGGAATGGCCCGGCCTTCATTCGGACACCGCGGTCAAGCAGTTCGGCGCGGCGACGGCGAGGCTGTTCGGGCAGGACATTCCGCCGGCCGACCGCGTATCGCGCGAGCGGCTCGTGGACATCGCCGCGGGCCACTACAGCACGCTGCAACAGAACAACGGCACGCTGTTCACGCAGTACGCCGACAACTGCGAGTGGGTCGAGAACGGTGTCTCCAGGACGCATGCGGATGACGGCGATCCGAGGGGCTGCCGCGCCCGCATGGAGCTCGGGCTCTATGCACCTATCGACCGGGTCCGCGATCGGCGCTTCCCGATCGTGAACGAGGAGAAGGGCATCGTCATCGCGTTCTCGACGCGCGATATCGACAACGAGAGCGAGACGTGGAGAACGACGGACGGCAAGGAGCGCAAGATCGACCCCGCGATTTACTACCCCTACTCGAACGGCACGATCGATATCTTCAAGATTCGCCGCGGCCGCATCGAGCGAATCGAGACGGTGGCGAACTTCCTGCCGTACTACATGCCTTCGCCTTGGAACCCGGCGGACGTACGTAAGGGGTACTGAGCTCGCGTGCGAGGAATGGAGATAGCGTCATGAACGCCAAGATAAGCCGCGCACGCTTCGGCGGATATCTCGTAGCGGCGGGCACGGTCGTGCTCGCCGCGAAGATTCTCCTTGCCGACGATGACACGCGCAGCGACCTCGAAGCCCGGGTCGACCGTGTCGCGGACGAGCTCGCGGTGCAGCGGGTGCTGTACGACTACGGCTACCACCTGGATAACGGCGACTGGGCATCGTACGCATCGCTGTTCGGCGAGACCGGCCGCTGGGAAGGCGGGCTCGGGGCTGCGATAGGCCCCGAGGCGATCGAGAAGATGCTGACGGAATCGCTCGGCCCGCCGCGCGAGCACTCGGAGATGCATCGGACGATGCATCTGATGACCAATCCGAGGATCGACGTCGACGAGAACGGCGTGACCGCGACGTCGGTCTCGAAGTACACCTTCGTCGTGACCGGAACGGACGGCGAGCCCGAGCTACGGATTCACGCCCACTACACCGATCGGCTCGTCGAGGAAGCCGACGGCTGGAAGATCATGGAGCGCAAGGTGCAGCATGATATCTTCCGGCCGAATCCGATGTCCGACCTTTGAGCAAAGTAGGCGCGAGCGGCCGGAGGGAACCGGCCGTTCGCGATCTGCGACTGCGACGTCAGCTCAGCACAACTCCACGGTAGCCGCAGCGCGAGCGGGATGAGGCAGCTCGGCGCGTATGTCGAGCGCGAGCTCGGATTCGTGCCACTTGCTGGGCTGCGTACCGAAGCGCCGCCGGAACGCGCGCGAGAAGTGTGATGCGTCTTGGAAGCCGGAGGCGAGCGCGACTTGAGTCACGGTTAGCCGCGAGCCCGAGTCCCGGGCGCGGAGCAGGGACGCCGCGTGCTGCAGTCGCCGCTCCCATAGCTGCGCGGCGACCGTGACGCCGAGCTCCTTCCTGAAGATTCGATCGAGCTGACGCCGGCTGATCGACTGCTCGAGCGCAACGTCTTCCGCCGTCAAGAGCGGGTCCGCAAGACGCGTTTCCATGAAACCGAGCGCGCGGCGGACACGCCATTCCAACGAGCCGACCTTCTCGCCGGGAGCCGTGAGCAGCGACAGCGAATGAAGCAGCAAGGATTGCGTGTTCCACTGCTGCGCGTTGCAGAGATGGTGAGCGACCTCGCGGATCGACAGCAGTGTGTCGCGCAATACGCGCGCACTGCCTTCCTCGTTCGACGAGATTCTCGTCGCCGTCAGCCGCTGCAAGTGCGGGTGACGGTTCAAGACGTTCGACCGCGGCAGCTGCACGACGAGGATCTTCGAGCGCCCGTCCTGAACGGACAGCCTGAACGGCGAATCACCGTCGATCAGGCAGAAGTCGCCCGGCCTCAAGCCGCATACTCGCCCGTGTTGGCTGGCGGCGGTCTCGCCCGAGAGCTGCAGCATCAGTGAGAAGGCTTGCAGGTTCTTCGGTGACGCCTGATGCGGCGAGTAGCCGACGTTCACTGGGCCCGAATCGATTTCCCAGAAACGGGCAGAGCCGAAAGCGTTGCCCTTTACCGCACCGACTGCGGGCTCTCCTCGGAACTCATCGACGGTGATGCCCGGGAAGAGCGTCGGAACCGCTTGGTACCATGCGGCCCGGCGATTCTTGGTGTCGATATGGTCGAGGTCAATGAGAATGGGTGTGTTCATAGGTCCCATCCACGAGTACCCCTAATTCGAGACCCGTCGGCTAGCCGTGAAGCTGTTCGAAACGAATCCCCCGGACAGACCAACGCTGTCCCTTTGCTGTTTCGGAAGTGGGTCGTTGCACGGAGTCTATGGCAGCATCCGCTCGGCCGCAAGCGACCTTCGCAGCGGATGATGCGCGAAAGCAACACCATTCCATACGCGCGAGCTCCGAGTATTCAAGGATCCCTTTCGTCCTTGTTTCCTTTCTGTTGCGTCGGCCCCATTCGTCGCGGCGGATTCCGCCTCGCGAGTGTTACTCGCGAGGCGGCTCGAAAATCGGCTGACTTCCATCGACGAGTCGGCCGATCTCCAGTGACTCGATCTGCGCCTGCGTGCCCGGCGGTGCATGGTACGCGCCGACCTGTCCCGTATCTGGCTTGAACACGGTGCCGGTGACCGGATGAGGGTAGTGGAACGGCACGATGTAGTAGGCCGGATACGTGAGGTAGACCGTCGAAGGCGGCAGGTCGGGCGGCGGATCGAACTTGTCCGGCCAAGTATTGTTCAGCGCGTCCTTGCCCCAGCCGTCCCAATTGGAGTACATCGTGAACGGTCCCGTGAGGCGGCTGATCTTCCAGACGCCGTCTTCCTTCTTATACTCGTTCTCGTAGAGCGGCAGCCCCCAGCCCCCGAGGCTCATCACGTACGCACGCGAACGAATCCAGCCAGTCGTGCCGTCCGCCGAGATGTCGGGGATCGTCTGAAACTGCATGTGATTCGCGAGGTTTCCCTCTTTCGCGCCGTCGGGTCCGAACGCGACCTGCATGTACTCGAGCACGCGAGGCTTACCGACGAAGATGCCCTTGCCGCCGATCTCGAGCGTCGCGTCGTCCGAGAACAGCTCGGCGAGCTGCGTCCACTGGCTCTTGTCGACGAAGTAGCCGTACGTGCGTTGCAGACGCTCGATTTGATTCATGTCCTCTAGCCGCGTGACGCGCGCTTCGAGCGCATCGAGCCGCTCGGACAAAGACTGGGCAAAGGAGGGCTGCGCGGCGGCGCCCAGCGTCACGGCGAGCGCGGCCTGCGTGGCGGCGCAAACAAGGCTCTTCTTCATCGTTGTTCTCCCAAAACGCTGTCCGGGCCCTGAGGGAGATTCACCAGCGGCTGGCCGGTTACGGGGTGCCGGTAACTGAACGGCGGAATGAAGTTACCCGGCAACGCGCGATAGACGTACGTCGGCGGCCGATCCGGCGGGAACAGTGCGCTCTGTCCCTTCAATGGAAGCTGCGAGCGAGCCCAGCCCTTGTCGTAATCGGTGAAAGCGGTCGGGAAGAAGTTCAGGCTCTCGATCTTCCAGACGCCATCCTCCTTCACGTAGGTGTTCTCGTAGATGCCTACGCCCCAGATGCCGTTCGCACCGGGCTCGGCCAGCATGACCATGCCCTGCCAGCGGCCGGTCGCCGTCTTGCCGTCCGGCGCGACGACGATCACCGCTTGCAGCTGCATGTGGTTGTTGAGGTAGCCCTGCCCGAGCCCCTCGGGGCCGAGCAGCAGCATCGCGCGGCGAATGCGGTCGCGGCCGATATAAACCCCGCTCTGGCCGTACTCGAAAGTGCCGTTACGTGCGAACAGGTCGGCTGCTTCGTTCCACAAGCCTTTGTCGAAGTAGTAGCCGAACATCGCTTGGACGTTCTCGATCGCATCGTGGTCTTCGAGACGGGCCACGCGGTCGCGCAGCGCGGCGACGCGCGCGGCATCGGATGCGGACTGCGCCGTCACCGGCGCCGGTGCGAGCACGGCGCCTGCGAGCGTCACACAGCACAGCGATAGCAAGAACTTGCTCGAACGCATTATCGGGCTCCTTCCACCGGCCGGCCGGTCACGGGATGGGGCGCCTGGAACGGCGGCACATTCACGTCGGGGAACGGCTTGTACTGCACGGTCGGCGGACGGTCCGGCGGGAAAGCCTTCGACGCCTCGCTCCGCACGAGTCCCTCGCCCGGCTTGAGTCGCGCCCAGCCCTTCTCGTAGGGGGCCACGAAGTTCACGAAGAGGTGCAGGGACTTGATCTTCCAGATGCCGTCTTCCTTGACATAAGTGTTCTCGTAGACGGCATCGCGCCACTCCGCGTGCTGCTTGTACTGACCGAGCATGCCGAGATCGCGCCAGCGTGCCGTCGCGCTTTGGCCGTCGGGCGCTACGAACACCGCCGGCTGCAGCGTGACCCACTCGTTGAGCTGGCCGTAGATCAGGCCTTCGTGGCCGCCGTGCAGGCGCTTCAGATACTCGCGGATCCGCTCTTTGCCGACGTAGACGCCATCCAGTCCGATCTCGATGGTCCCGTCGTCCGTAAAGAGGTCCGCAGCCTCGCTCCACAGCCCCCGATCGACATAGAAACCGAAGGCGCGCTGCAGCTTCTTGACGGCACGCGTCGCTTCGAGCTTCTCGATGCGTGCGGTCAGCGTTTCGACCTCCGCTTCGATGGCTTCGTCGGCATGAGCGAGCGACGCGAGCGCACAAGCGAGGCCGACCAGGATCGTGCGTCTCATGGGTCCCCCGAGTGATTTAAAGGCCGAATTCATCGTTATATCCTGCTTTCAGGGCAAATGCATGCCCCCACCAATACGTCGCAGAAGACGGCCGAAAGGCCTCGGGAGGGTAGGTGAGCCGGCCGTTCGACGCTCTTTTCGCGCCGTGCCGCGGTCAGCTCGTGCGACGTCAGTCCCCCCTATATCGTTGCGAGCAATAGGCTCGCACCGTCGACGGCGCGTGTCATTGCTCGCCGTGGACGGGAAACTTTGCTACGTTGGAAGTCGGCCGGGACTCGATCGTCGACCGGCCGAGGAGAAGGGCTTCGAAGGGGGGTATCGGGGAGGAGCTTAGCTCGGTGCGAAGGCCGCTTTAATCAGTAGACTCCGAAACGGCCGGGTTCGGTCGTCCGCCGCGGCCGAAGCATCAGCGAGACGGCGTTCTAGCGGTTCATTCACACCGCAACGCTTCCATCGGATCGACGGCCGAAGCGCGGCGGGCCGGGAAATGGCTCGCAGCAAGCACGACCGCGCCGAGCGCGAGTCTCAGCCCGAGCTCCGCTGCGTCACGTTGAACGCGAGGACGCCGTCAAGCCCGATTGCCGCGAGCACCGTCGCGAAAACGGCGAAAGTCGCGGAAAGCAGCGACATCAGCCGATCGGTGGGCGTGTTCGACTCGGCGCTCTCCGCGAGTGGGCCGACGCCAGGAGGCAGCGTCGGGTCGACGTTCCGGATGGCTGCTCGGACGGCCGCCGCGAGTGCATTCGGATCGTCGTGCGAGCGCACGTAGTACGTCCGGGAGCTGAACGGGTTGCAAGACGTGGCGGATTGAATCTATTGACGACGGCAGTAAGACGATCTACGTAAAGCGACTTCTTGACGAGGGCCGCAGGACCTACCAGCAGCTCGATTTGGCAAACCGAGTGTTCTTTGAACGGAGTACCGAGCTTTCGCTTTTCACTTGGATGGGAGATTCGACGAGCGAAGCTATCGCGTGTCTGCTTCGCTATCGAGGCTTCCTCGCTAATGCGGGTGGCCCAGGTGTTGAAGTGTCGTTGCAGGGATGCCAAGCGTCAGATGTGCTTAACGCTCTTGGACACGCCGGAAGAGATCCTGTGCCGCCCATTCACGATTTGCTTACCGAGAGCGCAAACCTTCAACGAGAAAAATGGGACTGGGCTTTGCCGCGCTCACTGTTATGCAAGTCTTACGGAAGCTCGAATCTGAACTTGAGTGAGGCGCAGCAATGCTTGCTGCTATTGGCCGAACACACTGCTTCTTGAGCTCATGCACTACCGGCTGGTAGCCCACGGAATCGAAATGTATGCGTTCCGCATGAATTGCTCCCGATATTAGACGGTCTGCGGTTGCTGTGAGCTTGGTTCCGGTTTAGGTCAGCGCGAACGTAGAAAAAGCGGCTTCTCGTCCTTGTCATTGACCTCCGAAGGAACTCCGCAGGACTCAGCTGTCCACGAGGACGGCTCACACAGAGATTTTCATACACGCCCAGGAAGCAGCGTCTCGATGATCAGCGCGGGAGCGCCGCCGGACGCCGCGTTGCGTACCACGCTGAGAATTTGCCGCGCGTCGTCGTCCGGCCAATCGTGCCGGGTATTCATCGTCACGTAAGTGTCCACTCAATAAGCTTGTAGGTGGCGGTCGTAAATTGCACAGATTCGGCGGACCAAAATTGCACACCTCGCTGACGGCGGCCTGCGGGCCGCATCCCTTTGGCGGCGACGCTGGAGTGGAGCCGCTGCATGTACGGACGGGAGACGAGGGTGTTGTTACGCCACTATCTGGAGCAGGGTCTGAAGAAGACGGAGCTGGCCCGGCGTCTCGGCGTCAGCCGAAGAACGATCTATCTCTGGCTGGCCGAAGGGCAACTGGATCGCGACCTGGATGCGGAGCCCGTCCGCTACTCTCCGCGACCGCCCGTGCGACGAAGGTCGACGGCGACGGGGTTCGAAAAGCCTCCCTGGCGGCTTTACCTCTACCGGGGTAGACGTATTGGCTGTCCGCCTGCCTGTGGGGCGAAACTTCCACGATGGCAGAGTTTTACGCGCCTCCGCATGGCGTCGGCACAGCGTGGCAGACGTGTGCCGCCAGATGGGCATCAGCGAGGCGATGTTCTACGTCTGGAAGAAGAAAGAGCGCAGCGGTTTAAACGTCGGGGGGAGGGGGCTCTCGCACAGATTTGGCACAGATCGGGTTTTCACCCGATTCGTCGTGCCGAATGACCACTTACTCTGCTAGGGGAATCAAGGAGTTAAGTGGTCGGGGTGATAGGATTTGAACCTACGGCCCCTGCGTCCCGAACGCAGTGCTCTACCAGGCTGAGCTACACCCCGACTCGTCGTTGCCGCGGGACTCGCGTAGACCGGGCGGGAACCCCGGCAAGTCCCAGACCGTGAATTTTGCGCGATTTCTCACGCGATTCACAGATTGACGCCGGCTCGATTCGGCGTTCCACTCGACGGCTCCCGGTACCTCCCGGGCAGGCGCCCCTTATACGCTTCGGCGCAGCCGCTGGCAAGCGCCGGCCGCCCGACGGCCGATCGTCGCCGATCCGATCGAATGTGGACACGGTCACGGCGGCGAAGGTACTCCGAGTTTATGCTCCAAGTCCTTGGAATCACAAGCGCGGGGCGAAGTGCCCGATGAGCTCGAAGCCGAGATCGAATGTCACCCGACTGGACGCTTACCGTCGTCCCGCGGCCGTCGAGCCAATGGATCGGAACCTGGACGACGTGCTTCGCAAGGCGCCGATCGGCTTCTTGTACCTCGATCGGGCTCTGCGCTGCGTGAAGATCAACCCGTGGCTCGCCGTCGCGTACGGCATCTCCGTCGATGCCGCGCCGGGCCGGCTGCTCGCCGATCTCGTGCCGGCCGTCGCGGGCGCCGTCGCCGAGGATCTCGAGTGCGTCGTCGATAGCGGCAGCCCGGTCAGACGAATCGTGCCGGTCGAGCAAGCCGGCGAGCGGCACTATTTCCAGCACCACTTTGTGCCGGTCTATCGGCCGGACGGGCGCCTGACCGGTATCGACGTCTTCGTCTGCAGCGTCGATCGTCCGCCGACCCACAAGAAGGGGCCGCGCCCGCACGAGTCACCGGCTCGCGAAGGCGTGAAGCGCGTACCGTCGAAGCTCGTGCGGCCAGGCCTTGTCGCCGACGCGAGCGGCGGCGTCAGAAAAACGAGAACGCCGGCCGCGTGATCATCAGCCAGAAGATCGCGAGCACCGCGAAGAACGCCGGGAAGCCGAACGCGAACCACCATCTGAAGAGCCGGTGATAGGTTGCCGGCAGCGGCTCGCCGCGCGCGACGGCCGCATTCGCGAGATCGCGCATCCGGATCTGCATCCACACGACGGGCAGCCAGAATGCGCCGGTGAACACGTAGAGCAGCAGCGACAGCGCGATCCAGCCGTCGAGAATCGGATAGCCGAGGAACCGTGCAAGCAAGAACCCCGTGATCGGCTGGATGACGACCGCGGTTGCCGTGAACACGAAGTCCGCGAGCACGACGATGCCGGCGACGCCGGCGATCACTGCCGGATCCTTCCTGAGGTGCGCGACCAGCATGAAGAACGCTATGCCCGCACCGGTGCCGAGCAGCACGGTCGCGCCGATCACGTGGAGATAGACGAGCACGAAGTAGTACATCGGCGCGCTCGGAGGCTCAGCGGTCGTCGACGATCGCGAGCGCGCAGAGGTTCAATGCGAGGATCGGCCAGATCTTCATCATCGGCCCGATCGGATCGGCCCAGAGCTCGGGCAGGACGATCGTTCCCGTGACGAGATAGAACACCGAGATCGCGAGCGCCGCCCATAGGGCGACGCGCGCCGTGCGCCGAATCGCGATCCCAACGCCGATAACGATGTCGGCGAGCGCGCCGGCGACGATGCCGGGCGCCGCGACCGCGCCGACGCCGCCGCGCTGCATGTAGTCGATGCCGACGTCCCAGCCGGGGCCGAGCGAGATCAGCCCGGTCCCGATCCAGAACGCGGCGAAGATCGCGAAGATCACCGGCTTCACGAAGTACAGCCGCGCGAACCAGCGCTCCTGCACCGATGCGGGCTCGGCCGCGAGGGCCCGCGCGAGGCTTTGCGGCACGATACCGGTCGCCTCCGTCCAGCGAGCCGGCTCGCCGACCGCGCCGCGGATGAGCTCGCGGCGTGCCGTGCTGCATATCGGAGTCCGCCAACCGAGGAGGGCGATGAGGTCGCCGAGCGCGTACGCGGCTGCGGCGAGCCAGCGCGGCACGCGCACGCGCCGCGCAGGACCGAAGCGTAGCCATCGCCGGTACGTTTCGACGACGTCGTCGAGCGAGAGCCGCTCCGGTCCCGCGACGTCGAGCGCGAGCCTCGACGGGGATGCCGGCTCGACGAAATAGACGATCGTGTCGACGAGATCGTCGAGCTGGACGATCTGCAACGGGCCCGCATCCGGAAGCACCGGCAGCACGGGCAATGCCGCGAGCCCGCGGAGCAATGCGCTGCCGCCGTACGCCGGGCGGCCAACGACGACCGCCGGCCGGAGGATGATCCAGTCGAGCTCGCGCGCCGCGAGCGCGTCGTCGCCGGCCTTCTTCGTCTCCGAGAAGCGGGAGACCGCCTCGCGGTCCGCGCCGATCGCCGAGACGTGCACGAACCGTCGCACGCCGGCGCGCTCGCACGCCTCGGCGAGCGCGGCGACCGCGTCGGCGTGGACCGCGTGCGCGCCCGAGCCTGCGAGCACGCCGGCGCAGTTCACGACCGCGTCGATCCCGTCGAGGAGCGGAAACCACGGCTCGGCGTCAGTTGCCCGCGCGAGGTCGACGCGCTCCCAGCGCACGTGCTCGTGCTCGGCGCCGCGTCGCCTAGCGACGGCAATGATCTCGTGCCCGTGCGAGACGAGGCGGGCGAGGACCGCGCCGCCGATGAGTCCGCTCGCGCCGAGCAGCAGGATCCGCATCAGGTCGGCCGATCGAAGTCAGACGGGTGGAGGCGAACGAGCTCGGCCGTATCCTCGGTCAGCTCGTCGTCATCGTCGTCGTGCCCGTCGAATCGCCCGGTGCCGATTGTCCCGGGCGTCGCGACGGTCGCCGCACGCGCCGCGCCGACGTCCGCGCGCTCATCGGGTGCCGCTTCGATGTCGTCGGGCGGGCACCCGGCGCTCGAAACATCGGCGGCACCGGCAATGGCCGACGCGGGCGGCTCGAACTCCGACTGCGCCATCTCCCAGCAGCTCACGAAGAACGCTGCGATGATCGGCCCGATCACGACGCCGGCGATTCCGAACGCGGTCAGACCGCCGAGCGTCGACAACAGGATCATGTAGTCCGGCAGGCGGGTGTCCCGCCCGACGAGCACCGGCCGGAGCAGGTTGTCGACGAGACCGATCACGAGCATGCCGATCAGCGCGAGCGCGATCCCCGGCCAGACGCTGCCGGTTGCGACGAGGTAAATCGCCGCGGGCGCCCAGACGAGGGCGGGGCCGACGGCCGGCAAGATGCTGAGCAGCGCCATCACGACGCCCCACATCACCGGCGCCGAGAGCCCGACGGCCCAGAACGCCGCGCCGCCGATCGCGCCCTGGACGATGCCGACGACGAGCGTGCCCTTGATCGTCGCGCGTGAGACCTCCGCGAAGCGCTCGAGCAGGTGGCGCTCGCGCTCGTCTCCGAGCGGCAGCGCGCGCACGAGGCCGTCGAGGATCCGCGGCCCGTCGCGCAGGAAGAAGAACAGCAGATAAAGCATCAGGAAGAAGAACACCGTGATGCGCACCGTGTCCTGACCGATCGCGATCGCGCGGGCCGCGATGAAGCGGCTCGCGGCCACGGCCGCTTCGGCGATCCGCGATTCGATGCTCGCGGGGTCGATCCGCAACCGTTCGAGCAACGCGGTGAGCTGCGGCAGACGGGCGTCGATCGCGGCATAAACCTGGTTGAGCTCGATCTGCTGCTGATTGAAGCGCTGCACGAGCGCCGTCGCTTCGGCCGTCACCGCACCGATGATTCCGACGAGCGGCACGACGACGATCAGCACGACGAGCAGCATGCTCGTCGCGGCCGCGAACGAACGTCTCGGCGCGAGCCGGGCCTCGACGCGTGCATGCAGCGGATAGACGACGATGCCGAGCGCGACGGCCCAGAAGATCGGCTGCAGGAACCCGCGTATCAGCCACAGGAATGCGATCGTGACGATCGCGAGCAAGGCGGCGAAGAACGCGCGATGTACCGTCGACGGGCTCATTGCTCTTCGTCCGGTCGGCCGCCTTGCTTCATTCTCGTCCACCACTCGATCCGCTCGGCCAACGTCTTCTCGAAGCCGTGGCGCGTCGGAGCGTACCACGAGCTGCCGCGGAGCCGCTCCGGCAGATATTCCTGGCCGGCGGCGAAGCCGCCTTCGTCGTGATCGTACCGATAGCCGCGTCCGTAGCCGAGCTCCCGCATCAAGCGAGTCGGCGCGTTACGAATATGCAGAGGCACGGGCTCTGACGGATGCTCGCGCGCGGCCTTGAGCGCGCCTTGCCATGCGACGTACGCGCGGTTCGATTTCGGCGCGGTCGCGAGATAGATCACGGCCTCGGCGATCGCGAGCTCCCCTTCCGGCGAGCCGAGGAAGTGGTAGGCGTCCTTCGCCGCGAGCGCGAGGCTGAGCGCGCGCGGGTCGGCGAGACCGATATCCTCGGCCGCCATTCGCACGACTCGCCGGGCGATATAGAGCGGATCCTCGCCGGCATCGATCATCCGCGCGAGCCAATAGAGCGCGCCGTCGACGTCGCTGCCGCGCACGGCTTTGTGGAGCGCGGAGATCAGATTGTAGTGCTGCTCACCGCTCTTGTCGTATCGCGGGATCCGCCGCTCGAGCACTCGCGTCACGAGCGCGTCGGAGATCTCGTTCGCGCCGCGCGGCAGCGCGTTCCGCGCGTACAGCCATACCGCCTCGGCCAGGTTGAGCGCGCGGCGCGCGTCGCCTTCCGCGTGTCGCGTCAGCAGCTCGAGCGCCTCGGGTGCGAGCTCGAGATCGACGCCCGCGTCCTCGTCGAGCCGCGCGATGCCTCGCGAGATGATGCGCGCGATATGCTCGTCCGCGAGCGGCTCGAGCACGAACACCCGCAGCCTCGAGAGCAGCGCCGAGTTCAGCTCGAACGACGGGTTCTCCGTCGTCGCGCCGATCAGCGTGATCACGCCTTCCTCGACGTACGGCAGGAAAGCATCCTGCTGAGCCTTGTTGAAGCGGTGGATCTCGTCGCAAAACAGGATCGTGCCGCGGTCTTCGGCCGCGAGCCGTTGCTGCGCCTCGCGAATGATCTCGCGAACGCGCGGCACGCCTTCGGTCACCGCGCTGAAGATCTCGAAGGCCCTGTCGGTGTAGTTCGCGATCAGGCGGGCGAGCGTCGTCTTGCCGCTGCCGGGCGGTCCCCATAGGACCATGCTGCCGACCTGCCCGCGCTCGATCGCGTCGCGCAGCGGCTTGCCCTGCCCGAGCAGATGCTCCTGGCCGAGAAACTCGTCGAGCGTCGACGGGCGAAGCAGGTGCGCGAGCGGCGGCGCGCCTTTCGGAGCTGGAGGTCGGGAAGCTGTGGATCGGTGTTTGTCGGCGGGCACGACCGCTGAGGTTTCGCAGTACGGGGCCGACGATTGTAACCCGCCGGCGCGCGCCGCCGTTCGATAGGGGGCGTACGAGCGCTTGCTCGAAGGAACGCGCCGACCGGAACGGCTCCGAGCGACCCGGTTCGCGCCGGGGCATTGGAAAGGCGGGTACACTGGGCCCATGAGTCGGATGAAGGTCTGCGGCCGCGTGGCGCGCCGCAAAGGATTCGCCGGCCTCGCGGCCGGCGTCGTGGGGTTGTGGCTCGCGGCGGCGGCCGCGCAGGAAAACATCGACACCGTGAAGCCGACGCTGCACGGCCGGCAATGGGTCGCAGTCGCCGGTAAGCCGCTCGCGGCGACCGCGGGCGCGATGATCTTCATGCGGGGCGGAAACGCGGTCGATGCCGCGTGCGCGATGCTCGCGGCCTCGGCGACGATGTGGGACACGCTGTCGTGGGGGGGCGAGACGCAAGCGCTGATCCACGATCCGCGCACCGGCGAGGTCAAGGGCATCAACGCGCTCGGCGCCGCGCCGACGGGAGCGACGCCCGAGTTCTTTCGCTCCCGCGGGCTCGCGCAGCCGCCGGATTTCGGTCCGCTCGCGGCCGTCACGCCCGGCACGCCGGGCGGGCTCATGGTCATGCTCGCCGAGTTCGGCACGATGAGCCTCGAGGAGGTGCTCGCGCCGGCGCTCGAGATGGCGCGCGGCTACCCGATGGAGCGCCAGGCCGCCGAGTCGATCGAGGCGAGCAAGGAGCTGCTGCTCAGGTGGCCCGACTCGCGCCGCGTGCTGCTGCCGAACCACGATCCCGCGCGGCCACGCGCGTGGTCCGCGCCGCGGCCGGGGCAGCTCTTCGCGCAGCCCGAGCTGCACGCGACGCTGATGAAGCTCGTCGAGGCCGAGCGCGCGGCCCTCGCCGAGGGCAGCAGCCGCAAGGACGCGATCATGGCTGCGTACGAGCGCTTCTATCGCGGCGACATCGCGCGCGATATCGCGTCGGCGGTGCGCGCCGGCGGCGGGCTGATCACGGAGGAGGACCTCGCCCGCTGGCAGGTCTACGTCGAGGAGCCGGTCAGCACGACGTACAAGGGCATCGAGGTCTACAAGCTGACGCACTGGGTGCAGGGCCCGGTCCTGTTGCAGATGCTGAACATCCTCGAGAACGCCGATCTGCGCGAGATGGGCCACAACAGCGCGAGGTACATTCATACGCTCTATCAGGCGATGAATCTCGCGTTCGCCGACCGCGACTTCTATTACGGGGATCCTTATTTCCCGCCGGCCGAACCGATCGAAGGGCTCTTGTCCAAGGCGTATGCGCGAAAACGCTTCGCCGAGATCGACTGGCAGCGCAACGACCCGGCCGTGAAGCCCGGGGATCCGTATCCGTTCCAAGGCGAGCAGAACCCGTTCGCGGAGCTGCTCGAGCAGTGGCGTCCCCGGATCGAGCTGCGTCCGCGCGGTGTCCGCCTCGAGACGTCGCCGCGTGCGCTGACCGAAGAGCAGGCGTTTCGTGCCGGCACGACGTCGCTGCAGGCCGCGGACGCGGAGGGCTGGGTCGTCTCGATCACGCCGAGCGGCGGCTGGGTTCCGGCGTTCATCGCTGGGGAGACCGGGATCGGACTCTCGCAGCGCATGCAGAGCTTCGACATGGATCCGCGCATGAACCCGTTCAACGTGCTCGAGCCAGGTAAACGGCCGCGCGCGACGTTGAGCCCGAGTATCGCGCTTCGCAACGGCAAGCCGTTCCTGTCGTTCGCGGTCCAAGGCGGCGATGCTCAAGATCAGAATCTGCTGCAGCTCTTCTTGAACATCGTCGAGTTCGGAATGCATGTGCAGCAGGCCGTCGAAGCGCCGAACTTCAACAGCTATCAAGTGCACAGCTCGTTCGGCTCGCATCGCTCGCAGCCGGGGCGGCTGCTGCTGCGCGACGATACGCCTTGGCAAGTGCGGGCCGAGCTCGAGCGGATGGGCTACCTGATCGAGACCGCGAGCCATACCTCCGGGCCGATCACGGCGATCTATTTCGATCACGAGAACGGCACGATGTGGGGCGGCGCGAGCGACTTCGGCGAGGACTACGGTATCGCCTGGTAGCCGCGCCGCGCGGGACGGTGTCGCTTCCGAATCGATGCCGGCCGGCGGTTTCGGTGCGTTCGCTCGAATCGCTAGAATGCGGGCTTAGGGGGGAGCACCGATGAGCTTCTTGGCTTGGCTCGAGAGCAGCGCGCTCGCGACCGCCGTCGCGGAGACCCTTTGGGCCTATCCGTTGCTCGAGACCCTGCACGCGCTTGGCATGGCGATGCTGCTCGGCGCGCTCGGGCTGATCAATTTGCGCGTCCTCGGCTACAAGCCGGAGCTGCCGCTCGCAGGCACGCAAGACTTGCTCCCGCTCGCGTGGATCGGCTTCACGCTGAATGCGGTATCCGGCATTGCGCTTTTCACGTCGGACGCGATTCACTTCTTCGGCAGCTATACGTTCAGGATCAAGCTCGTTCTGATCGTGCTCGCCGGGCTCAATGCGTTGCTCGTCGGCCGCAGGATCTTCCACGAGCCCGCGCTCGAGCCAGCAATCCAGGCCGGTATCGGGACAAGAGCGTTCGCGGCCGCATCGCTCGTCTTCTGGATCGGCGCCGCGGTCGCGGGTCGGCTGATTGCCTACGCGCCTTAGCGGGGCGCGGAGACCGAAGCCGTGACGGAGACGCTGATCTGGCTCGAGAGCACCGCGATCGCGCGGGCGATCCGCGAGATCCCGTGGATGTACGCGGCGTTCGAGACGACGCACTATCTCGGGCTCGCGATGCTCGTCGGCGGCATCATGCTGATCGATCTGCGTCTGCTCGGCTTCGCCCGGCGCTTGCCACTGCCGCCGATGCTCGGGCTCCTGCCATGGGTCTGGGCCGGGTTCGCGACGAATGTCGTCACCGGGTCTCTGATGTTCGTTTACGGCGCGACGTCGTTCGGGACGAAGCGCATGTTCTGGCTCAAGATGGCGCTGATGGCGCTCGCGGGCCTGAACGCGCTCGTGTTCAGCGTGGCGTTGGCCCGCTCGGGCGGCCAATGGGTCGCGGCGGGCCGGGCGCCGGCCCCGATCAAGCTCGTCGCGACGCTATCGCTTGCGCTGTGGCTCGGCGTGATGACCGCCGGGCGCTGGATGGCATACGCGTAAGCGCGCGCGGCAAGCCCGCGCGCCGGCTAGCCGAACGTCGCTTCGCGGAGTCGATTGCGGATCTGATCGGCCGGCTGCGAAGTCCAGTCTTTGCCAATCTCCGCGGCGATCATCTCTTTCAGCGGCCGTCCGATGCTCTGGCGCAAGTAACCCAAGAAGCGCGGCTCGGCGACGACGTAAAGGCGGGCGAACTCGCCTTGCTGGCGTCCGGACTCGAGCTTCGCCGCGACCTCCTTCGCGAAGCGGATCGCTTCTTGCTCGACCGGATCGACCGACGCGCCCATCGCATGGCGGCCTTGGCCGGCGCTGTCGAACGCCCGGCCGTGACGGTCCGCGTTGATGTCCTGATTCTTCAGCCGCGTCATCGGAGAGACGAGGGCGGCGATTTCCTCGATCGGCCCGTTGCGGCCGTTTTGCGAGAAAATTCGACAGCGGCTCTTGTCGGCGACGGCGATCCAGTCCTTGCTCATCTCGTCTCCTCCTCTCGCGATTCGCGGCGACGGACGGACTCGCGGCGAGCGCCGGTGCCGCTTCTCGGGTTATCCTACCCTGGGCCGGTATCCGATTCGAATAGACGGCTTTCCCGTATGTCCCGTAGCGAGCCGCGGCGCCCACGATACGTCGATCACGGCGGTTTTCTGATGCCGATGGGGTTCCCCGTCGAAGGGTTCGATTCCGGCCTGACCTATCGCGCGGCGCCCGGCGATATCTTCGTCGCGACATATCCGAAGTGCGGCACGACGTGGATGCAGTACATCGTTTGGCTGCTCGTGCACGATGCCCGTCCGCTCGGTCCCGGCGACGCGCTAACCGAGCTGTTTCCGCATCTCGAGGAAGTCGGCGCGGACGCGGTCCGCGCGCTTCCGGAGCCGAGGCTGATCAAGACCCATCTGCCGTTCTCGTTGGCGCCGTGGAGCGCCGAAGCGAAATACGTCTGGGTCGCGCGCAATCCGTTCGATTGCGCGGTCTCGTTCTTCCATCATACGCGAGGGTTCGTTCACCACTACGATTTCGGGGACGGTACTTTCGACGAGTTTTTCGAGTGCTTCATCGCAGGCAAGGTCGACTTCGGCGATTACTTCGAGCATCTGCTATCGTGGTACGCGCGTAAGGACGAGCCGAACGTCTGGTTCGTCACCTACGAGGAGATGCTTGCGGATCCGCGCCGGGCGGTCCTCGAGGTCGCCGAGTTCCTCGGCGGCCGGGCGCTCGAGACCGCTCGGGACGACGCGCTCGTCGAGCGGATTCTCGCGGAGACGAGCTTCGACAGCATGCGTCGGGATCAGCGCCGCTGGTCGAGCGAGCGCCCGCCGGGCATGCCGGAGTTCGTCCGCAAGGGGAGCGTCGGCGATTGGAAGAGCAGCTTCTCGCCGGAGCAGGCCGCGCGGCTCGTCGAGGCGTTGGAGCGCCGCACGCACGGCACCGGTGCCGCCGCGCTCTGGCCCGGGATCCTCGCCGATGCGCGCCGCTATGCCGAAGGAAGGAGGACGTGAGAGTTATGGATGAAAGGACCGAGCTCGAGCTCGACGCGGCCGTGTTTCGACGCCTGCTGAAGCATTTCGACGAGCGAAAGGACGTGCAGAACATCGACCTGATGATCCTCGCGGGCTTTTGCCGAAATTGCCTCAGCAAGTGGTACGTCGAGGCGGCGAAGGAGAAGGGCGTCGATATCGATCTCGACGCGGCCAAGCAGCGCGTCTACGGCATGCCGTATGACGAATGGAAGGCGCGCTATCAGGCCCCCGCGACACCGGAGCAGCTCGCGAAGTTCGAGGAGGCGCAGAAGCGCGAGGGCTGAGGACAGCATCGCACCGCCGCGCCCGCAGCGCGGCGGTGATCAGAACCTGCGGTGGATCGCGAACTGGGCGAGGCCGACCAGCCCGTCGCGGAACTTCGAAGGCGGGAGCACGGAAAGCGCGTCGATCGCGTGCTCGGCCTCGAGACGCGCACGCTCGGCCGTATAGCGCAGGCCGCCGGACGTTTCGATCGCGAGCTGGATCGACTTCAGGTTCTGCGTGCCGCCGGTCTCGATCGCTTCCTGGATCATGTGCCGCTCGGCCGCGCTGCCGTGATCCATCGCATAGATCAGCGGCAGCGTCGGCTTGCCCTCGGCAAGATCGTCGCCGATGTTCTTACCGAGCTCCTCGGGCTCGGCCGCGTAATCGAGCGCGTCGTCGACGAGCTGGAACGCGAGCCCGAGGTGGCGCCCGAACCCGATCAGGGCCTGCTCGACGGTCTCGTTCTGCCCCGCGAGGATCGCGGCGATCCGAGTCCCGGCCTCGAACAGCTTCGCCGTCTTGCGGTAGATCACTTCCATATAGTCGGCTTCGGTGATATTCGGGTTGTTGCAGTTCATGAGCTGCAACACCTCGCCTTCGGCGATCGTGTTCGTCGCGTTGGCCATCACCTCGAGAATTCTGAGGTCGTCGAGCTCGACCATCAGCTGAAACGCCCGCGAGTACAGGAAATCGCCGACGAGGACGCTCGCCTGGTTGCCGAACAGGGCATTCGCCGTGCGCTGGCCGCGGCGCAGGCCGGAGCCGTCGACGACGTCGTCGTGCAGCAGCGTCGCGGTATGGATGAACTCGATGATCGCGGCGGCCGACACATGCGCGTCGCCGCGGTAGCCGCAGGCGCGCGCAGCGAGCAGCACCGCAAGCGGACGCAGACGCTTGCCGCCGTGGTGGATGATGTGATGAGCGACCTGATTGACGAGGGCGACGTCGCTGCCGAGGCGGCGATAGATGACGCCGTTGACCCCGCCCCAATCGTCGCCGACCAGTAGTCTCAGCGCGTCGAGCGACGGCGCCGATTGTTGGCTCGGGGCAACATGCATTTGCGAAATGATGCCTGATGTGACGCTCGTTGGCGAGCGGGAAGTCCGATATGGCGCTCGGCGCGGCCCTTTGCCGTTCCGGCGCGGGGCTCCTCGAAGCCGCGCCCGCGTTGACCCGATCCGGGCCGATCACTAAAATGCGTCGCTTCCTGCGGTCGGCTGCGTCGCGTTCCCTGCGGTCGGCAGTCGCTTCACTTGCCGAGGAGCTTTCCCAGTGTATGCGGTTTTTCGTACGGGCGGTAAGCAGTACCGCGTGAGTCAAGGCGACAAGCTGCGCGTCGAGCGCCTGAGCGCCGAGGTCGGCGATACCGTCGATTTCGATCAGGTCCTGCTCGTCGGCGAGGGCCAGGACGTGCGTATCGGCGCACCGCTGGTGCCCGGCGGCAAGGTCCAGGGCAAGGTGATCGGCCAGGGCCGCGCGAAGAAGATCGAGGTCGTGAAGTTCAAGCGCCGGGTCAACTACCGGCGGACCAAGGGACATCGGCAGCACTATACCGAGGTGGAGATCACGTCCATCTCGCCCGGCGACGCGGCTTAGCCGTAAGCCCGGAAAAGACATCGAGGACATTCGGCGATGGCACACAAAAAGGCAGGCGGCAGCTCGAAGAACGGCCGCGATTCCGAATCGAAACGGCTCGGCGTGAAGCGCTTCGGCGGCGAGCGCGTCTTGGCCGGTAACATCATCGTGCGCCAGCGGGGCACGCGCTTCCACGCCGGAACGAATGTCGGCGTAGGCCGCGATCACACGCTGTTCGCGCTCGTCGACGGCCGCGTCGCGTTCGAGACGAAGGGACCGAAGAAGCGCCAGCACGTTAGCGTCGTGGCGGACTGAGCTCCGCCGTGATCGCGACGCCGAGAAGCCCCGCGCGTCGGGGCTTTTTCGTCTCCGCGGCCCGCGCATCGAGCGGGGCCGCGCCGTCCGATACGCCGTGAAGTTCGTCGACGAGGCCGATATTCGCGTCGAGGCCGGCCGCGGCGGCAACGGCACGGTCAGCTTTCGCCGCGAGAAGTTCATTCCGAAGGGCGGCCCCGACGGCGGCGACGGGGGCGCGGGCGGCAGCGTCTATCTCGTCGCGAAGGAAGGCTTGAACACGCTCGCGGATTTCCGCGTCCAGCGGCGCTTCAAGGCCGAGAGCGGCCAGCCCGGCGGCGGCCGGAACATGACGGGGGCCTCGGGCCGCGATCTGTTCATTGCGGTGCCGGTCGGCACCGAGGTCGTCGATCTGGATACCGGCGAGACGCTCGGCGATCTGCTCGAGCCCGGCGACCGTCTGCTCGTCGCGCGCGGCGGCCGCGGCGGGCGCGGGAACACGACGTTCAAGAGCAGCGTGAACCGCGCGCCCCGGCAGTTCACGCGCGGCGAGCCGGGCGAGGAGCGGCACTTGAAGCTCGCGCTCAAGGTCCTCGCCGACGTCGGCCTGCTCGGTGCGCCGAACGCCGGCAAGTCGACGCTGACCCGCGCGCTGTCGGCGGCGCGGCCGAAGGTCGCGGACTACCCGTTCACGACACTCCACCCGCACCTCGGCGTCGTCCGCATCGGCGTCGAGCAAAGCTTCGTGCTCGCCGACATTCCCGGGCTGATCGAGGGGGCGGCCGAAGGGGTCGGTCTCGGGATTCGCTTCCTGAAGCACCTCGAGAGGACCCGGCTGCTCTGGCACATCGTCGATGCGAATCCCGACCGCTCGGACGAGGAGGTCGCGGCCGAGATCCGTACGATCGTCGCGGAGCTCGAGCGCTATTCGTCGGCGCTCGCCGAGCTGCCGCGATGGCTCGTGCTGAACAAGCTGGATCTGATGCCCGCGGACGAGCGGAGCGCACATGCGCGTCGGGTCGCGGCCGCGTGCGGCTGGTCGGGCCCCGTGTACGGGGTCAGCGCGTTGACGGGCGAGGGCACGGACACGCTCGCCCGCGACACGATGCGTTATCTCGAGGGATTGCGCGGCACTGCGGCCGCCGGGACGACGGCCGAGGCCGAGGAGACGGGATCGCCGGCCGGAGCCGGCGACCGGTCACGACATGGCGCGTAGCCGGGCGTTCAGGCGGCTCTTGTAGTGCGCGGCCCGGTTCTTCGCGATCAGGCCCTTGCTCGCGAGCTTGTCGATCTCGGGCACGGCTTGGCGGAACAGCGCCGTCGCCGCTTCCTTGTCGCCGGCCTGGATGGCCTTCAGGACTTTCTTGATCGCCGTGCGGCCGCGGGACCGCAGCGCCATGTTGTGGGCGCGCCGGGCGACGTTCTGCCGTGCGCGCTTCTTAGCGGACTGAATATTGGCCAATGTTCGCTTCCGTTCGCTGTCGGCGGAGCGCCGGGAAAGGGCCGGTATTATTGGAATCCGCCGAAATCAAGTCAAGCTGAGAGCTTAGCGGATCCGCGGCGATGAGCGTCATGTCGGCCGACGAGAAGCATCCGAGGCTGATGGCCTCGACCGGCGTCGTCAGCGTGATGACGCTGCTATCGCGCGTGACCGGGCTCGCGCGGGACGTCGGCTTCTCGCACTGGTTCGGCGCGAGCGGGGCGATGGATGCGTTCTTCGTCGCGTTCAAGATCCCGAATCTGCTGCGGCGCTTCTTCGCCGAAGGGGCGTTCTCTCAGGCCTTCGTTCCGGTGCTGTCGGAGTATCGCGGCACCCGCTCGACGAGCGAGACCCGCGAGCTCGTCGACAAGACTGCAGGCACGCTAGCCGTCGTGCTGTTCGGCGTGACCCTCGTCGGCGTGATCGCCGCGCCGATCTTGATCCTCGTCTTTGCGCCGGGTTTTGCCGGCGACGAGGACCGCCACGGCCTCGCGACCGACATGCTGAGGCTGACACTGCCTTACTTGCTGTTCATCTCGCTGACGGCGTTCGCCGGAGCGATTCTGAACACGTACCGGCGCTTCGCCGTGCCGGCGTTCACGCCGGTGCTGTTGAACGTCGTGCTGATCGTGTTTGCTGCGTTCGTTGCGCCAGTCATGGAGCGGCCGGGGATCGGGCTTGCGGCCGGCGTTCTCGCCGCCGGCATCGTGCAGCTCGCGTTTCAGGCGCCGTTCCTGGTTCGCCTTGGCTTGCTGCCGCGTTTCCGCTTCGCGCCCCGCGACGCCGCCGTTGCGAGGATTGTTCGCCTGATGATCCCGGTGATCTTCGGCGCGTCCGTGATGCAGATCAATCTGATGATCGACGTGCTGATCGCGTCGTTTCTCGCGAGCGGCAGCATCAGTTGGCTGTACTATTCCGATCGACTCGTCGAGTTCCCGCTCGGCGTCGTCGGCATCGCGCTCGCGACCGTGATCCTGCCGAGCTTGTCGGAGCAGCATGCTCGGCGCACGCCGTCCGCTTTCTCCGCGACCCTCGATTGGGCGCTGCGCTGGGTGCTCGTCGTCGCGGTTCCGGCGGCGGTCGGCCTGCTGCTGATCGCCGAGCCCGTGCTCGCGACGATCTTCTACGGGGGCGAGTTCGACGACCGCGACCTGACGATGTCCGCTGCGAGCCTCGTTGCGTACGCGCCGGGCCTCGTCGGCTTCGTGCTGATCAAGGTGCTGGCGCCCGCGTATTTCGCACGGCACGATACGCGGACTCCGGTGCGTATCGGCGTGCGCACCGTGCTGCTGAATGTCGTGCTGAACGTGTTGCTCGTGAATCTGCTGCTCCGTACCGGCTGGGCGCCGGCGCATGCGGGACTTGCGCTCGCGACGTCGATCGCCGGTCTGTTCAACGCGGGCCTGCTGCTCAGCGGCCTCGTTGCGTCCGGTGTCTTCCGCACACGGACGCGGTGGGTACCGCTCGCCGCGCGCGTCCTGCTCGCATGTGCCGCGATGACGGCTTTCCTGCTCGTCGCGCTCGGCGAGCTCGGCGATTGGACCGAGATCGGCGCCCTCGAGCGGGTCGGGTGGCTCGCCGCATGCGTCGCCGGCGCGATGGCGGTCTATGCCGCGGCGTGCATCGCGAGCGGGATCTCGCTGCGCGCGCTCGGCGCGGAGCCCCGCGCGGACGTGGATACGGGCAACGAGCGGGCGGACGGATGAGGCTCGAGCTTTGCCGGTACATCGAGTCGCTGCCGCCGGCCGAGCACGGACGGTCGGTCACGATCGGTGCGTTCGACGGGCTGCATCTCGGCCATCGCGAGATTCTCGCGCGGCTCGTCGACGACGCTCGATCCGCCGGACGGCCGGCGCTCGTCTGCTCGTTCGAGCCGACGCCGGCCGAGGCGCTTTCGCCGGACGATCCGCCGGCCCGGCTGACCTGCTTCCGGGAGCGCTTCGAGCTGCTCGACGCCGCCGGTGTCGACGAGTTCTTCTGCGCGCGCTTTCGCAAGCTCCGCCGACTCGAGCCGCGGGCGTTCGTCGAGGAGGTGCTCGTCGCGCGGCTCGGCGCACGTCACGTCATCGTCGGCCACGATTTTCGCTTCGGCCGCGGTCGCGGCGGCACGCTCGAAGATTTGCGCCGCGCCGGCGAGCGGTACGGATTCGACGTCACGGTCGTCGAGCCGGTCGTGCTCGACGGCGAGCGCGTCAGCAGCACGGCGATCCGGGCCGCGCTCGCGGCCGGCGATCTCGAGAAGGCGAAGGCGATGCTCGGCCGCGACTACAGCATGTCGGGCAGGGTCATTCGCGGGCTCGGTCTCGGCAAGCGCCTCGGATTTCCGACCGCGAACATCAGCTTGAAGCGCCGGAGGGCGCCGGTCGACGGCATTTTCGCCGTTCGGGTCGGTGGCCTCGGCCCAGCGCTGCTCGACGGAGTCGCGAGCATCGGCACGCGGCCGACCGTCGGCGGCGGACGCGCGTTGCTCGAGGTGCTGATCTTCGATTTCGACCGGAGCATCTACGGCGAGCACATCACGGTGCACTTCATCGAGCGCCTGCGCGAGGAGCGGCATTTCGACGGCCTCGACGCGCTCAAGGCGCAGATCGCCGTCGATGTCGGCGAGGCGAAGGCGGCGCTGCGACGGGCTGCGCCGGCCGCTCGAATCGCGTAAACTCGACCGCCCAAAAGCTGTGATGGGGACGAGTAACCGGCCCACCGCGGGCGCAGCGATCAGGGGATGGTGCGAGCCCTGAGCCGCGGCCCGGCGAATATCACCCCGGAGCTGCTGTGCCGAACGCGGCCGCGCGCCCTGCGCGGCGGTGCCGAGCCGATTCCCGGCGCCAAGCCTCGTCCCGAGGGGCCGTCACTAAGCGCAGCCGTCTGGCTCGCGTGACAGAGCCGAGCTGAGCGCCGCTCAGCTCTCGAGGCCGTTGCCGCAAGGCCGCGGCGAAGCCGGGTGGTACCGCGATTCCCGTCGCCCCGGCACCGATCGAAGGGC
>CAYMAF010000008.1:0-40264 GCA_964388365.1 uncultured Gammaproteobacteria bacterium
TACGCGAACACGCTGCTGAAGCGCAAGGTGCTGTTCGGCTCGGACTATCCGCTGATCACGCCGGATCGCTGGCTCGAGGATTTCGAGCAGGCGGGCTTCCGCGACGAGGTCAAGCCGCTGATTCTCAAGGAGAACGCGATCGAGCTCTTCAAGCTGCGCAGCGCCGCGTAAGGCTTCGACGAGCAGCGCTCGCCGCATCCGCCGACGGGCGGATGCGGCGAGCGTAATCGGAGACCGTCGACGAACGGGCGGCCCGCATCGCGGCCGAGCCGCCCGCGCTATCGACGCGAAGCGCTGCGCCGTCCACCGGCCCGTATCGCGGCGGCGCCGCGCCGGCGGCCCTCACTCGAAGTTGAACAGATCCTCGTTCGCGTCCGGCCGCTGCATGCCTCCCTCGTGGTACTTCTCCCAGAGATGCGCCCACGGGCGGCCGAAAATATCGAGCACCTCGTATTCGAACTTCGCACCGGGAGAGACCGGAGTCCCGACGCCGTCGACCGGATAGAGCGTCTGCACGCATTCGATGTACGCATACGGCATGCCTGCTCCGAGGTCGCTCGATTTCCTGAAGTTGCGCACGATGCGGATCGGCTCGACCAGCGCCTCGGGATCGTAGAACACGGCCTCGTGATTGAAGCCCGTGACGTTCCCCTGCTCGTCGCGCCACGGCGTGTAGATCTCGATCGTCTGCAATTGATTCGAGAACTCGAACGCGCCGTGCGCCGTCCATCCCTGGATGTTCGACGTCCACGTGATCAGCACGTCCTCGTCCCAGAAGCCGATCGTCTCGCCGTACCAGCGCGGCACCTGGGTGCCGAGATACGGCACCGCGCCGTCCATGTTGAACGTCCGGCCGACGTGGATCTGCGTGATGAAGTTACGCGCGACGCCGGTGATGATCTGCGCGAAATTCGGCGTGACGACCACCTGGTGAGGATTAATCACCGGATTGACCGCAGCAAAGTACCAGCGCCGCATGAACCCTTCCGGCCAGCAGTACGTGGACGGCCAATGCGGCGCGTTCGTCACGGCCTGGTGGTAGAGGTCCTGCACCATCCGCGTCTGGTACTCGGGGGTCAGCAGCGAAAGGATCGTCGGCACCTGGTTCACGAGCAGCATCGCGTACCAGTGCTCGAGCCAATCGACCGGCTCGAAGTTGCCGTTCCAGTCCGTCGGGAGCGTCGAATAGTCATGCTGCGTCGGCCCGCCCCGCGCCTTCGTTTCCTCGAGCAGCGCCTCGTAGTGGGCCTTTGCCGACGAGAAGCCGTACGGGCTGACGATCGCCTCGCGCGGATAGTCGCGGTCGCAGTAGCCCCACGCCGCGGTTCGGGGCGGATCGTCGCCGATCGTCGGCGTCACGATCGCGCCGCGCGCCGTTTCGATCCCTTGCGGGCTGCCGCAGCGGAAATAGCGCGGGTCGCTCCACAGCTCTCGATCGGCATAGAAATCCTTCGACGTGAACAGATCGACGGGCAGCGGCTCGATTCCTTCCGGCGCGTCGCCGTTCCACGCGGACCCGAAAACGAGATCGGTCTCCTGCGACGCGCGCTCGGCATCCGGAGGACCGAGGTTCATGCGCAGCGGACCGACCAACGGAAAGCTTTGTGCTCGCTCGATGATCTGCCGCGCCTCCTCGGCAGGGGGCCGCGCCGCGCCGATCGCGTCGACCGGCAGAAACGGCGGCAGCGCCTCGGCGAGCGGCGCGCCGCGCCCGACGCTTCTGAAGCCCGGGTCCGCAACCTGCTGCGCGAAGGCCGGCAGGCCGATCAAGACGGTCGCCGTCAGCGCCAACCCGAGTTGGCCCGTCCGCTCGTTCATATCCCCCCCCTTCCTGGACCGCGGTGCAGCGGCAGACCGGGATTGTAGCGGGAGCGCACGGCGAACCGCACCGCCGGGACGGGTTCGGGTGCCGCCGCGCGCTTGCACGGCGGCACCGAGGCTCGCCGTTCGGACGCCTGGCCTAGAATCTATAGTCCGCGGAGACCCGGAACGAGCGGCCGAGCAGCGGCCGCGCGAGATAGATCGCGCCGATGCCGCCCGCACCGATATCCGTGCGCGGATTCCCCTCCGTCAGCCCGACCTCGTCGGTCAGGTTGTCGCCGACGATCTGGACCGACAGCGCGTCGTTCACCGCGTAGATGAAGCCCGCGTCGACCTTCGTGTACGACGGCAGCAGCACGGTATTCTCGTCGTTCGAGAAGCGGTCGTCGAAATGCGCGACGGCGACATACGCCTCGCCCCTGCCGTTCGGCATATAGTACGTCGGCACGATGCGCGCCATCGTCTCCGGTATCCGGCGAATCTGATTGCCGGTATTGTCGACCGCGGCGCCGGTGAAGTTTCGGTACTCGGGCTCCTGCACCGTCAAGGCGAAGCTCAAGCCGAACGGATCGATCGGACGATACACTCCCTCGACCTCGATGCCGCGCGTTCGCGTCTCCGCACGCCGGTTGAGCACGGTGCCGTCCGGCAGGATGTCGTTGAACGGCACGTTGTCGAACTCCGTCTCGAAGAGCGTCACGAACAGTCCTAGGTCATCGAAGCTGTTCTTGTATCCGAGCTCGATATTCGTGACTTCGTCCTTCTGCAGCACGCCGTTCCGGACGTCGTCGAAGTGCGGCAGCTTCGCGGATTCGGTGTAGTGGCCGAAGAACGCGTGCCGATCGGTGAGCTCGTAGTTGAATCCGATCGACCACGACGTGTTGTCGAAGCCATGGCTCGAAACCGTGAACTCCTCTCCGGCGAGTGACGCGACGTCCCACGGCGTCGCGGGGTCGCCGTCGAGATCGACGTCCGGAACGCCGTTGCTGATGCGGGCATCGATATCCTCGTCGTCGTAGCGGATGCCGACGTCGATGCGCAGCGCGTCGGTGATCTCCCACTCGTTAGAGACGTAAAGGCCGAGCAGCGTCGCGTCGTAGTCCGCGAGCAGATTGAACGTCGAGTAGCGCGTAAACCCGACGGGATCCGTGACGCCGGTCAGCAGCAGCCGGTTCGGACGATTCTGAACGTCCATCAGCAGCAGGTTGCCTAGACTCCAGCGGTCGTTCATCTCGAAATCCGCGTAGTAAAGCCCGACGGTCACGTCATGCCGATCCCGGACCGTGAACGTCAGCCGGACGTCGTTCTGCAGCGCTTGGTACTCCTTGTCGATGACCCAGTGGCCGTGCTCCTGCACGAGCGCGGACGGATCGAGCGGATCGCCGGTGCGCGCGACCGCGAAATCGGGCACGACGCCCCGCGCCGCGGCGAACTCCGCGCCGGTGACCGGCGCAGGCCCGGGGAAGATCCCGTTGAAGCGCACGTCGCCGTCGGTATAGCGGAAGCGCTCCACGAGATTCAGACCGTCGCGGAGCTCCCAGTCGAGCTCGACGCCGCCGGTGAAGAGCTGCGGATGGATGCCGTCGTCGAGGCTCGAATCCTGCAGACCGACCTCGGCGGCCGATTCCGGGAGGCCGGCCGCGGCGAGATCCCTGCTGTGCAGCGAGTACTCGCCGGGATCGAGCCCGGGCAAGATCGCGTCCGGATCGCTCGGGTTGCCGGTCAGCGGGATCGGCACGATGAACATCGAGCGGTCGTCGATATACTTGGCATGCAGCGCGAGCCGGCCGCGGTCGAGATCGCGCGCGGCGCGCACGCCGAGCTGGCCGCCCTCGTCGGCCCGGTAGCCCGGATCGCGAATGCCGTCCGAGACGCGGTAGAAGCCGCCGACGCCGAGCGCCCAATCCCCTCCGATCGGTCCGCCCCAATAACCGTCGGCACGGTAATAGCCGTAGTCGCCGATCGTCAGCCCGACGTCGGTCTCGGGCGCATCGCCCGGCTCGCGCGTGATGAAGTTGATCGTCCCGCCGACCGCGCCGGACGAGAAAATCGGCGCCGTGCCGCCGCGCACGACCTCGACGCGGCGGATCGTTCGATCGAGCCGGACGAACTGATCCGGGTTGTAGAAAGACAGCTCGTAGACCGGATAGAGCGGCAGACCGTCCTCCATCAGGCCGACGTAACGATAGCCGCCGTCCTGAATGATCCCGCGGGCGAAGACGTTACCCTGCGTCTCGCCGGACGTCGATTCGACCCAGAAGCCGGGCACCGATTCGAGCAGGTCGGCGGTGCTCTGCGGCGCTTCCCGGAGCAGATCGTCGGCCTCGAACGTCGTGATCGGAATGCTCGATTCGTATTTCGTGCGCTCGGGCGATGCCGTGCCGGTCACGATGACCTCCTCCATCGAAAGCGGCGTGCCGCCCTCGTCGTCTTCGACAGGCTGGGCAAGGCTTGCGAGCGGAACCAGGATCGTCAGCGGCAGATGACGGGCGAAACGGCGAAACATCTCGACCTCCTTGTCGCGCGGCCGCCACGCGGGCCGCGCGGCCCCTCTGCGTGCTTGGGAAGGACCTGTCGCGTTGCAATCCACATGCCACTCGCCGACAACGATCGGCCATCGCACGGGTGCCGAAAGGCCTATGCCAAGCGCCGGCCGCTCGATCGATCGAACAGATGCAGCCGCTCGCGCGCGAGGTCGAAGCGCGCCGTGCTGCCCGGCGCCGGGACGGCGTCCGGTAGCGCGCGGCCCATGATCCGCTGCCCGTCGATCCGCCCGACGACCCAGACGTCGTCGCCGGTCGGCTCGATCAGCAGCACCTCGGCGTCGAGCGCGCCCCCGCCGCCGGACGCGAGACTCACGCGGACGTCTCCGGGCCGCACGCCGACGACGATATCGTCCGCCGAGACGCCGACCGGCAGCGCGAGACCCGCGACGTGCCGCGCGTCGAGCACGTTGATCGGCGGGCTGCCGACGAAGCCCGCGACGAACAGGTTCGCGGGCCTGCGGTAGAGCTCGAGCGGCGGCCCGCACTGCTCGACGCGGCCGGCATTCAGCACCGCGACGCGATCCGAAAGCGCCATCGCCTCCTCCTGGTCGTGCGTGACGTAGACCGTCGTGATCCCGTACTCGCCGTGCAGACGCTTCAGCTCCGCCCGCATCTCGAGCCGCAGCCGCGCATCGAGATTCGACAGCGGCTCGTCGAGCAGGAAGACGCGCGGACGCCGGACGAGCGCCCGGCCGAGCGCGACGCGCTGCCGCTGCCCGCCGGAAAGCTCGCGCGGGCGCCGCTCGAGCAGCGCCTCGATGCCGAGCCGGCGCGCGGCCTCGGCGACCGCAGCGTCGATCTCCCGGGGCTTCGCGCCGCGCAGCTTCAGCGGAAAGCCGATATTCTCCGCGACGCTCATGTGCGGGTAGAGCGCGTAGCTCTGGAAGACCATCGCGACGTCCCGATCGCGCGGCGCGAGATGGTCGACCGGCTCACCGTCGAAGCGAATCGTGCCCGCGGACGGGCGCTCGAGGCCCGCGATCAGCGACAGCGTCGTCGACTTGCCGCAGCCGCTCGGGCCGACGAACGTGAAGAACTCGCCTTCGCCGATCGCAAGGTGCAGATCCTCGAGCACGGTCACCGGGCCGAATCGCTTGCCGACGCCGTCGAATTCGATCGCTGCCATCTCGAGTCCTCGATCCCATCGACCAGGCGCGTCCCTGCCCCGCCTTCGTATCCCCGTCGGCGAGCCGCGCGCGTTCAGCCCTTCACCGCGCCCGCGGTCAGCCCTTCGACGATGCGCCGCTGGAACTTGAGCACGAGCACGAAGACCGGCACCGTGACGAGCAGCGACGCGGCCGCGATCTCGCCCCACGGCACCTCGTGCAGCCCGGGGAAGAGCGCGATCCCGACCGGCACCGTGCGCGAGCGCTCGGTCGCCGTGAACGTCAGCGCGAACAGGAACTCGTTCCACGCGAAAATGAACACGAGCAGCCCGGTCGCGGCGAGCCCGGGGGCGGCGAGCGGCAAGATCACGCGCACGAGCGCCTGCCGCGGCGTGCAGCCGTCGACGCGTGCGGCGGAATAGAGCTCGTCCGGCAATTGGCGCAGGAAGCTCGTCAGCACCCAGACGGCGAGCGGCAGCGAGAAGCCCGCATACGTCAGGATCAGCGCGGCGACGGTATCGCGAAGCCCGAGCGCGTTGATCAAGAGGTACAGCGGGCTCACGGTCGCGATCGGCGGGAACATCGACGTCGCGAGCACGACCGCGAGGATCGCGCCGAAGCCGCGCGCACGCATCTTCGTCAGCGCGAACGCGGCGGCCGAGCCGAACGCGAGCGCGATCGCCGTCGCGCCGGCCGCGACGACGAAGCTGTTCAGCAGCATCCGAGGAAACGGATGCCCTGTGAACACGGCCGCATAGTGCTCGGCCGTGAGCCGCGTCGGCAGCAGCGGCGGCAGTGTCGTGAGCTCGGCCGGGGGCCTCAGCGACGTCACGAGCTGCCACGCGAGCGGCGCGAGACAGTACGCCGCGACGACGAGCACGCCGAGATACGTGCCGGCCCGCCTCACCGCTGCGACTCCCGGAGCAGGCGCAGGTACGCCGCGGTGATCGCCGCGACGCAGACGAATACCGCCACCGCGATCGTCGAGCCATAGCCGAGCTCGAGCGCCTGGAACAGCACCTTGTACGCGTAGATCGACAGCGTCTCGGTCGTGTTCGCCGGGCCGCCGCCGGTCAGCACGTAGATCGCGTCGAAGACGCGGAACGCGCCGATCGTGCGGAAGATCAGCACGATCAGGAGCAGCGGCAAGAGCTGCGGCCACGTGATGTAGCGAAACGAGCGCCACGCGCCCGCGCCGTCGAGCCGCGCGGCCTGATAGAGCTCGGGCGCGATCGAGAGCCGCCCCGCGAGCAGGAGCAGCGCGACGAACGGCGTCTCCTTCCACACGTCCATTGCGATCGCGGCATGCATCGCCCAGACCGGATCGCCGAGCCAATTCACGTCGGTGCCGAGCAGATAATTGATCACGCCGAAATCGCCGTTGTACATCCACTCCCACATCCGTGCGGCGACGACCGTCGGGATCGCCCACGGCAAGAGCACGACCGCGCGCATCGGCGCGCGGCCGACGAACGGCCGCGCGAGAAGCAGCGCGAAGCCGAGCCCGATCAGGATCTCGAGCGCGACCGAGACGGCCGTGAAATAGAGCGTGTTGCCGAGCGCGTTCCAGAAGCGCGCGTCCGACGCGAGCCGCACGAAGTTGTCGAGACCGGCGAACGACGGCGCATCGCCGATCAGCGAGTGATGCGTGAACGCGAGCCACAGCACGTAGACGATCGGAAAGAACGTGACGACGGCGAGCACGAGGGCCGCGGGCGCGAGGAATGCCGCGGGCCGCTCGCCGAGACGCTCGAGCCGGCGCGTCATGGCCGCATCATGATGCGCTCGGCCTCGCGGTGCGCGGCCGCAAGCGCGGCGCCGGGCGACTTGAGCCCGGTCGCGACCGCACTGAATTCGCTTTGCAGCACCTGCGAGAGCTGCGCATAGCGCGGCGTCACCGGCCGCGACCGCGCGGTATCGAGCGCGTCGCGCAGCGCCTCGAGGTGCGGCTGCGCGGCGAGCAGGTCGGGATCGACATAGAGCTCGCGGCGCGCGGGATTGTAGCCGTACGCGAGCGCGAGCGTCCGCTGCGCGGCGGGCGACGTCATGAAGCGCACGAACGCCGCGGCCTCGTCGGGGCGGGGCGAGCGGGCATTGATGCCGAGATTCCAGCCGCCGAGCGCGGCCGCAGACTCGTGCCCTTCGAAATGCGGCAGCGGCGCGACACCGACCTTTCCGCGAATCGGGGAGCCGGGCCGCTCGAACAGCGTCCACGCATACGGCCAGTTGCGAAGGAAGACCGCGCGGCCGCTGCCGAAGACATGGCGCGACGGCTCCTCGGTCGCCGTCGTTACGAGCGTGGGGCTGATGCCTTCCGGGACGAGCGATTGCAGAAACTCGAGCGCGCGCAGGCTCTCGGGGCTCTCGAGCACGACTCGCTCGCCGTCGAGCACGTCGCCGCCCGAGCTCCAGACGATCTCGAGCGCGTTACAGACCAGCCCCTCGTACTGCCGGCCCTGCCAGACGAAGCCGTGCACGCCGGGCTCGCGCTCGGCGATCGTCCGCGCGGCGCGCGCGAGCTCGGGCCATGTCCGCGGAACGGGAAAGCCGTGCCGCTCGAGCAGATCCCGCCGATAGTAAAGAAGCCCCGCGTCGACGAACCAAGGCACCGCGTATTGACGATCGCGGTAGGTCACGGCCTCGAGCGACGCCGGGAAGAGCACCTCGCGCTCGTCCTCCGGCAGCAGGTCGCCGACCTCCGCGATCCAACCTGCGCGCGCGAACTCCGCGACCCAGATCACGTCGAGCGCGAGCACGTCAAAATCGCTCGACCCGCCGCGCAGGTTGATCACGTAGAACTGATGCTGCTCGTCGCTCGCGGCCGGCAGCGTCTCGGCGCGAACGCGAATCCCTGGATGCCGCGCCTCGAATTCACGCAGCAGCGCCGCGAACGGGGCGGGATCGCCGAACAGCCGGAAATGCTTGAAGACGATCGTGCGCTCGCCGGCGCGCTCCTCCGATCGCTCACCGCCGCACCCGCCCGCGGCGAGCACGGCGGCGAGCACCGCGAGTCCACGCAAGACGGCTGGGATCGCATCGCGCACGAGAAGCAGATTACCAACAGGGCGGCGCGGCGCCCAATCGCGTCTTTGCCGATACGGCGGCTTCGCCGTGCGCTCGGACGCGGCGACGAATCTCACCGCTCGAGCGAGCCGACGAGCTCGCGGAGCGCTGAGATCTCCGCGGGCTTCACGATGTGGTGATCGAAGCCCGCCTCGCGCGCCTTGCGCTTGTCCTCCTGCTGCCCCCAGCCCGTCAGCGCGATCAGCGTCGGCTGCGGGCCCTCGTAGCCCTTGCGGATGCGGCGCGCGACCTCGTACCCGTCCATCTGCGGCATACCGATATCGAGGAATACCGCGGCCGGCGAGAAATCCTCGATCGCGCGCAACGCCTCCGCCCCGCTGCACGCGGTCCTCGTCTCGGCGCCGAACGTATCGAGAAGCATCGCGAGGCTTTGCGCAGCATCGCGATTGTCGTCGACGACGAGGATCTTGAGCGCGACAGGCCCGCCGACGCGCTCGCTCGTCGGCACTGTCGCGGTCGGCCGCGGCGGCGGCGCGGCAAGCGGCAAGCGCACGACGAACTCGCTGCCGCGGCCGCGCCCCGCGCTGCGTCCCTCGACGGTGCCGCCGTGCATCGTTGCGAGCCGGCGTGCGAGCGCGAGCCCGATGCCGAGTCCTCCGGCCTGCCCCGCGTGCTCGATGCCGCGCGTGAACATGTCGAAGACACGCGGCAGATCCTCGGGATCGATCCCTATGCCCGTGTCGATCACCGAGATCTCGGCCGTATCGCCTCGCCGCTCGGCGCGCAGCGTGATCCGTCCGCGGTCCTCGGTGTATTTCGCGGCATTGTTCAGCAGGTTCGCGACGATCTGCGCGAGGCGCACGGGATCGCCGTCGAGCCACAGCGGCTCGTCGGGCAGCGTCACGGTCAGCGTATGCCGCGCGGCCTCGAGCAGCGGCTCGCTGGTCTCGACCGCGTTGTGCACGATATCGGCGAGCTCGACCTTTTCCTGCCGAAGCACGAGCGCGCCGCGGCTGATCCGCGACATCTCGAGCAGATCGTCGACGAGCCGGATCAGGTGCTTGAGCTGCCGATCCATCAGCGCGATCAGCGGCGCGCTCCTCTCGTCGTCGCCGCCCGATGCTCGCAGCAGATGCACCGCGTTGCGCAGCGGCGCGAGCGGATTGCGCAGCTCGTGCGCGAGGGTCGCGAGGAACTCGTCCTTCGCACGATCCGCCGCGCGCAGCGCCTCGGAGCGCTCACGGATCGCGCGCTCGGATTCCGCCGCGAGCCGCGCCCGCTCCGCTTCGGCTTCGACCTGTGCCGTCACGTCGCGAAAATAAACGGTGATGCCGGCCGCCGCGGGAAACGACTGCATCTCGTACCAGCGCTCGTGCTCGGCATAGAACGCGGTCACGCGCGGCGACGCGGCCCGCTCGTCCATCGCGACGCGGAAGATGGGCTCGAACTCGCCGCCCTTCATGCCGCCGAGCTCCGCCCAGATCGTTCTGCCGATCAGCTCGCTCGGCGCGCGCGCGAAGAGACGCTGGGCCTCGCGGTTGACGTAGACGAAGCGCCATTCGGTATCGAGCGCGAAGAAGCCCTCGGCGATGCTCTCGAGGATCTGCGTGGCGCCGAGGTTGCGCTCGGCCGAGATCCGCTCCGTGATATCCATGCCGGTCGAGAACACGAACTGCACCGCGCCCGACTCGTCCTTGATCGGCATGCACGCGAAATCGACGATGCGCTCCGTGCCGTCGCTCAAGAAGTACGGCGTGATGCCGCGAAACGGCTCGCCCGCGGCGGCGCGCAGGACGGCGTTCCTCGCCCACTCCTCGACCTCCGCGGAGCGATTCCACCAGCCGCACTCCCATAGCGGCTTGCCGATGACCTCGTGACGCGTGAACCCGCAGCATTCGAGCAGCGCGCGATTCGCGTCGAGCAGCGTGCCGTCGAGCGCGACACGCGCGGCATAAAGCCCCTGGTCGTAGATCGCCTGGAACTGGCTCACGACCTCGCGAAGCTGCCGATTCGCGGCCGCGAGCTGACGGCCGCGGTGCAGGATTTCGAGCCGTAGCGCATCGTCGTCGCGCTGCATCGCGCGTGACGTGTGGACGAACTCGGTGACGTCCTCGATCGAATGCAGGACGTAGAGCAGTGTGCCGTCGGACGAGAACACGGGCGAGTTCACCGCGGACCAGAACCGCTCGACCGAGCCTCCGCCCTCGCCGCTCGGGCGCAGCACGTCGAAGCGCTGCACCTCCATCGCGTCCGCGCTGCGCGTCGCGATCACTCGCTCGAACGACTGACGCAGCCTGAGCGCGGCCGTCGCGCGGGTCGCGGCCGGCTCCTTCGGCAACAGACCGAACAGAGCCTGCCCGACGAGCGCTTCGCGCGTCGTGAACGTCGCTCGAAGATAGGCGTCGGTCGCGTCGACGACCGTGAACTCCGGATCGGGCCGGACAAGCAGAAACAATCCCGATGCCTGCTCGAAGACACGCCGGTAATCGGTGCTTTCGCCCATCGAACGACGCGCGGGCCGCCCCGGACGCGCGGAACCCCGCCGAGCTCCTTCGCTTCTTCGTGTGCCTGGTCAGTGAAGCGTATCAAAGCCGTGCACCGCGCGTATCGCACGCGCGTGCACGGCTTCGGGCCTGGCTCGACCGAAAACCCGGGTCCGGAGGCCGGCGCCGCGGACCGCCGGTCACATGCCGACCGAAAGCCCGACGAAGAACCGCCGTCCGAACGGATCATAGACGGTGCTCGTCGAGCCGAGCGCGTTGTTCGTCGACGTCCGCCCGACGACGGCCGGATCCTCGTCGAGCAGGTTGTCGACCCCCGCGCTCAGCCGATATCGGTCGCCGAACGACCAGCTCCCGAACAGGTCGAACCGGTTGTACGCCTCGGTGCCGAACGCGTCGGCCGACGACGACGGCTGCGGATTGATCGACGGCCAGTGAGCCCAGCGCAGCCCGAGCGACCACGCGGCCCGATCGTAGCGGATCGTCGCGAACGTTCGGTAGTCGTACGAGTCGTTGAATAGCGTCCCGGTGTACTCCGACGCCTCCGCGCCGGGGAACGCCGTCTCCGAGTACACGTCGAGGATGCTCGCGACGAGATTCAGATTGAGCGCGCCCGCGCTGCCGATCTCGCGCCGCCAATCGAGCTGGATATCGTAGCCCTCGGACAGCAGCCCGCCCTGATTCATGTACCGCGCATCGAACGTGCGCGCAGCGCCGTAGTTGCCGGGCGTGCGCGGCTCGCCGCCGACATATTCGCGGTTGATCAGCGCGCAGAACGGATTGCCCGCGGCGAGCTCCTCACCCGTATGCGTGCCCGGCGCGGACGCGATCAGCGGGTTGAACCTCGGATCCATGCACTGCTGGTAGATCGTCGCGAACGCCGGCGTCTCGATCGCCTGCTCGAGCTCGATGCGATACCAGTCGACCGCGAGCGTCACCCGATCGAAGCTCAGCACGAATCCGAACGTCAGCGTATCCGCCTCCTCGGAGTCGAGGTTCGGATTACCCTCGGTGATCCCGATCGAGAACGGAAAGTTGCCTTCGGCACCGAACACGTTGAACCGCCAGTCGTCCGCGCTCGGCTGCCCCGGCTCGTAGAGCTCGGGCGGCGCGCCGTCTCGCACCATCAGGTGCTGGCACAGCGTCTGCAGATTGAAGCGGTGCGGATTGCCCGGCACGTTACCCCACGGCTGGGTCGCAGGCCACGAGCCGCATGCGTCCTGCGCGTTGCCTTCGAGCGCGCTGCCGCCGCGCGGCGTGAACAGCTCCGTGACGTTCGGCGCACGGTTCGCGACCTGCTTGCCGCCGCGAAAACGCAGCCGATCGTTGACCGTCCAATCGAATAGCGCCTTGTAGGTCTCAACCGAGCCGACCGTGTTGTAGTCCGAGAAACGAATGCCCGGATTCAGCTCGAGCGACCGCACGAATCGCTTGTCGCGCAAAAGCGGAATCGCGAGCTCGCCGAAGACCTCCTTGACGTCGGTCGAGCCCGCGACGGCGACCGGCAGGATGATGTTCTGCACGACGTTCGGATAATCCTGGTTGGCGTTGTAGCCGGAGTCCGGATCGAACGCGAACTGCTCCTCGCGGTAGGCGACGCCGGCGGCGAACAGCAGCTCGCCAGCGGGCATGCGGGCGAGGCCGCCCGTCACGTCCGCCTCGACGATGTCCTGCGTCAACGACGTGATCGAGTTCATTCTGAGCACGACGTAGTCGGCGCAGTCTTTCGACACGGACGGCGTGTCGTTCACGCTGCCGTCCTCGTTGAAAATCGGCAGGCCCGACGTGCAGTGGCCCGTCACCGCGAGCGGGACGAAGCCGGGCAGAGACGAGATGTCGAAGTCCCGGCCGTACATGTCGGCGTTGAACAGGTTCTGCAGCCTCGGCAGGTGCGGGAAGCCCTCCGGCTGACGCGCATTCACCGTCGTCTTGCCGTGCGACGCGTAGACCTCCCAGTTCCATTCCCGCTCGCGCACCGCGAGCTTGCCGCGCAGCCCGCCGATGACCTGGTAGACGTTCGTCGTCGTCTCGGTGCGGAAATTCTCGAGATAGTCGAGCCCGCCGACGTAGGTCCAAGGCGCGTCCGGCACCGGGCGCGACGCGAGCAGCGCGCCGAGCTCGGCCGGAACGGGGTGCCGCGGCACGCCTTCCGGGTGCTGCATGAACAGCGGCGAGCTCGGATCGTCGTAATCCGGATGAAACGGGATCGTCGGCGACCAGACGTTGAACACGCCCGACGTGAAGCCGCGGGACGTCGCGAAGCTCTCCGAGAAGCGCGTGTCGAGGAAGACCTCGAGATTCTCCGACAGCTCGTATCGGCCGGCGCCGAAGAGCGCGTACCGCTCGAGCGGGATCTGCAGATAATTATGCTCGCGGTCGTCCCAGCCGAGCGAGCCGTCGGCCGGGTTGAGCTTGAAGCCCGACGTGCCGCCGAGCGGGCCCGTATACGGATGATTCAGGTTAAGCGGATCGAGCGCATCGAACACGCGGCCGTTCTGGTCGATCACATAGTTGCGACCCTGAGGCAGGAAGCCGGCTTGCGGCAAGTTGAACGGGTCGGGCTGATACTGCGACAGGTTCGAGCTGCCTATCCCGCCGGGCGTCGTGCCGGGATCTTCCCAGCCGGCGACGACCCAATCGCGGTCCTTCCCGTAGATGATGTCGCGATCGCTGAAGTCGGCGCCGATCAGGATATTGCCGCGGCCGTCGCTGAAGTTCGCGCCGAACAGCCCGCTGATCGAGGTCTCCGCGCCGTCGCCGTGCTCGGTCACGCTGTAGCGCGCGCTCAAGTCGAAACCTTCGAAGTTGCGCTTCAGGATGAAGTTCACGACGCCGGCGATCGCGTCGGCGCCGTAGACCGCCGCGGCGCCGCCGGTAATGATCTCGACCCGTTCGATCGCCGCCGACGGAATGGAGTTCAGATCGACGATCAAGAGGCCGTTGACCGGCTGGACGCGCCGTCCGTCGAGCAACACGAGCGTGCGATTCAGCCCGAGACCGCGCAGGTCGATCGTCGCCGCGCCGGGCGCGGCCGAAGCCTGCGGGAACGGCGTGCCGGCCGGGCTCGCTTGAGCTTGAGTCCCCGCGACGTTGAACTGCGGGAGCTGATTCAGCGTCGCCTCGAGGCCGATATTCGTCCGCTCCGTGAACGCCTCGGATTGCAGCGTCACGATCGGCGTTGGCGCGGAGTAGTCGCGGCGAGCGATGCGGCTCCCTGTGACGACGACTTCCTCGAGCTCGGCCTCCTGCTGAGCGGCGGCCGGCGTTTGAGCCGCAACGGCGACCGCAAGCGCAACGGCCGACGAAAGCACGGCCTTCCGGCCGGCATCCCCGGTAACGGCATGCATACGAGTACCCCCCGAGTCTGTGAGTTATCGTCCTTCAGACATTCCCCGACTCGAGATGCAAAACGGATGCCATTCGCACTCGAAGGATGAAGCAAGGCAACGAACGCGGCACAATGGGCGGCGCAACGACCGGGAGCAGCATCGGAACGGATGCCGCAGGAGCAGACGAACGAATGAGCCTGTCCCGCGAACACCGCGGCTCGCTCGCAACGCCGCGTCGGGCGGCGGCCGCCGGTGCCGACCGCGCATCACGCCCCGAGACGTCCTCGAATCAGAGGAGATCGCGGCACCCGAGCCTTTGCCGTGCGTCGATGCTCGCGGCGCTCGGGCTCGCCGCCGCCGCGGCGGCTCAGGACGGCGCCCCCGGCGACGCGCCTGGCTGGACCGGGCTGACGGAGGCCGACGAGATCATCGAGGCGCGGCGCGTGCTGATGATCCAGACCGAGGAGCTGATGCGGTCGATCGACGCGTTCGCCGACGGCGCGGCCGACGACGGCGCGGAGCTTCGGAGCACCGCGGCGACGATCGAGGCGATGCTGCTCGCGTTACCGCATCTCTTCCCGCCGACGACGAATCTCTACGATCCGGACACGCTCGAGCCGCCGACTCGCGCGCTGCCCGAGATCTGGCGCGACTTCGCAGCGTTTCGCGCGATCGCCGGCGCCGCCGAGGAAGCGGCCGCCGCAATCGTCGAGGCCGACGGTGAGCCCGCGATGCGCGCGGCGGCGCGCAGTCTTCGCGCGACCTGCGACGGCTGCCACGCGCGCTTCGCGAAGCCCTATACCCCGCCGCAAGTCACGGACGAGGATCGGCGGTTCGATTTCGACTCGGTCTTCCCCGACGACTGAGCGCGGCGCTGCCCGCGAGCGGCTACTCGGCCGCGCCCTTGTCGCCGTCCGCGCCGACGGGCTCGAGCCGCAGCAGCGCGCCATCCTGCTCGTCGGTCAGCACGTACAGCAGGCCGTCCGGCCCCTGATCGACGTCGCGGATCCGCTGCCGCAGCTCGACGAGGAGCGCCTCGCGCCGCAGCTCTTCCCATTGCTCGTTGAAAACGACGCGATGGATCTGCCCGGTGCCGCCGATCCCGCCGTGCTGCAAGCCGCCGACGAATAAATTGTGCTTCCATGCCGGGAACGCGTCGCCGGTGTAGAACGTCATGCCGGAGATCGCGATCGACGGCGTCCAGAACAGCACCGGATCCTCCACGCCGTCCATCGTCCGCTGCGCCGAAACCGACGCGCCGCTGTACTGGCGCCCGTAGCTGACGAGCGGCCAGCCGTAGTTCGCTCCGGGCTTCAAGATATTCACCTCGTCGCCGCCGAGCGGGCCGTTCTCGTTCTGCCAGACCTCGCCGGTCGTCGGGTGCACGGTCAGGCCGATCATATTGCGATGGCCGTACGTGTAGATCTCGGGGTTGAAGCCCTCGCGCGCGAGCGGGTTCTCGGGCACGGTGCCATCGTCGTTGAAGCGCAGCACCTTGCCGAAGTACGAGTCGCCGCGCTGCGCGATCTCGTCGTCCGCGCCGCCGACGCCCATATAAAGGTATCCGTCCGCGCCGAACACGAGCGGCAGACCGGGCGGCGGACCGCTGCCCGGCTCTTCCGCGGAGAAGAGCTCGCGAACGTCGGTCAGCGTTCGGCCATCGAGGCGCCCGCGCGCGAGCCCGACCGCACGGTGCTCGTCGCGGGCCGGCTTCGTGTACGTGAGATATACCCAGCGGTTCTCGTCGAAGCGCGGGTGGATCGCGACGGCCATCAGCCCGCCCCCGCCTCCGGTATCGATCTGGGGCAAGCCGCCGACCGGCTGCGGCTCGAGCACGCCGTCGCGAACGATCCGAAGGCGCGCGGCGCTCCGCTCGGTGACGAGCAGGCTGCCGTCCGGCAGGAATGCGAGGTCCCACGGCCGCTCGAGCCCCTTCATTGGGGTCACGCGGACCGGTCCCTGCTCCGCGGTCTCGATGACGAACGGCGCGTCCGGCAGCGGCCGCGGCGGCAGGCCGATCTGCGCGAGCGCGGGCGCGGCGGCGAGACCGATGAAGGCGGAGACGGCGAGCGCGAAACGGTCGATCGTTGACATGGCGAACCTGCGATGACGTGGATGATCCGACTTTAGCAGGCGCGCTTCCGCGCGTCTCACGGCGACGCGAGATCGCCGGCGGCCGCGGCCGCATCGAGCGCCGAGCCGGCCGGCGCCGGCATGCCGCCGCCCGCGAGCCGAAGCTCGACCGCGACGAGCCGCTCGCTTTCGGCGGCGAGCGCGCGCAGCGTCGGCGCGCGCGCGAGCGCATCGGCTTCGATCGACGGCGCGCGCAGCTTCAAATGCGCGAAGATCGTCCGTGTGCCGCGCCCGATCGTCGTCGGCACGAGCTCGCCGCCGCGCCGCTCGAACGTCGCCGGCAACAGCTTCAGGCTCACCCGACCGCGAACGTTACCCCCGATCGCGAGCACGCGCTCGCGCGCGGCATCGACCTCGACGACGATATCGCAGTGCGAGCGCACGCCAACGCCGAGAGCGTCCCGGCGATCGGCTACCGACCGGTACGCCGCGCGGCGCACGCGGCACGCGAGGTCGCCGGGCTCGATCGCCCGTTCGCCGACATCGTATGCGATGAACGCCGCGGGGAGGTGAGGATCGTCGCGCGCGGCGATCGCCTGATCGATATACGCATGGTGCGCGATGTGCCGGCGGAACCGCTCGTCGCCGCCGATGCCGCTCTCGCACATCACCCACGAGACGAACGCCGCGGACCACGGGTCCCGCCAGCGCGCGCCGATACCGGCCGGCCCCTGCCATACCGCGTTCTGTCGCTCGAGAATCCACGCGCCGTCGGCGGTCGCGGCCCAGTAGCCCGCGATCGACGCCGCGACGCGAGCGGACTCCGCCGGATCGAGCCACGCGACGGGCCGCCACGGCCTGTCCGGGCGCCGATCGTCGACCGGCATCGCGGTCTGGTCGACGACATGAAAGCCGAAGAACCCCCACTCCTGAACGGCGATCTCAACGATCCGCCGGCGCAGCTCAGCGTCGTCCCCGGCCGGGCACGCACGCGGTGCGATGCGCATTCGCCCCGGCTCGCCGACGACGCGATCCGTCGGCGACGCGACCGCGAGCTGCTCGGCGGGGAGCCGTTCGAGATGAAGCGTCTCGGAAGCGGCGATCGATACGGGCGCGAGCGCCGCGAGCATCGCGAGCTTCAGAGCTTTCCGCGCGACGAAACGGGCCGGCATCCTCGAGAATCTAACAAAGACCTGAGGCCGGTGCGATCGTGCCGCTACCGGGCTGGCTCGACGCGCCTCGGCACCGCCCGGCGGCGCCGCGCGGACCGCCGTTGTCGATCCGACTCGCGGCCGTTCGACTACGGAGCACCTCGAACCCACGACGGAGAACGCCCATGCCGAGCACGATCAAGCTGCACGGCGTGCTGCGCGCCGCCCCGGAGCGAGTCTATCGCGCGTTCATCGATCCGGACGCGATGGCGAAGTGGCTGCCGCCGAACGGCTTCACCGGCAAGGTGCATCACATGGAGGCCGAGGTCGGCGGAACGTACAAGATGTCCTTCACGAACTTCGCGACCGGCGAGAGCCACTCGTTCGGCGGCCGGTTCGTCGAGCTCGAGCCTCACGAGCGGATTCGCTATACGGACCAGTTCGACGATTCGAACCTGGCAGGCGAGATCGAGGTCACGGTCACCCTCACGGCGGTGTCGGTCGGCACCGAGCTGCACATCGTCCAGGAGGGCGTGCCCGACGTGATTTCGCCGGAAGCGTGCTATCTCGGATGGCAGGAGTCGCTCGCGCTGCTCGCGAGCCTCGTCGAAGCGGAGATTCCGGGCTGAACGGCCGCTCGGCAGCCGATGCGCGCGGCGCGTGCCGGCCTACGCGGCACGCACCCAGCGCACGAGCGTCCTCAGATTCGGAGGCCGGCCGTACATCAGGATGCCGATGCGGAAAACCTTCGCGGCGAACCAGACCGCGGCGACGACGCCGACGACGCCGATCGCGATCGACAGCCAAACCTGCCACAGCGGCGGGGGCTCGGTCGACGCCATCCGCATCAGCATGCCGAACGTATTGATCGGCGGCACGAAGCTCGCGACGACGGAGACCGTCGAGCTCGGGTCGCGCGAGATCGGTATCCACAGGAGCCACGGCAGGATCAGGACGAGCATCAGCGGCGTCATCAGCGACTGCGCTTCGCGCATGTCGTTGACCGCCGCGCCCGCGGCCATCATCAGCGACCCGATCGTGAAGAATGCGATCAGGAAGAACAGCAGCAGATAGGCGATCAGCGACGGGTCGAGCAGCCCCATCAGCGAGAACGACGTCAGCGCGAGCACGCCGAGCCCGACGTAGAGGCTCATCGCGAGCAGGCTGACCGCCATATGCCCGAGCAGCTTCCCGGCCATGAGCTGAATCGGCGAGACCGCCGACAGCAACACCTCGACGACGCGGCTCGACTTCTCCTCGATCATCGTCGTCAGGAGGCCCTGCCCGCTGCCCATGACGCTCATGATCAGCAGGAACATGAACGCGAACGGCAGCATCGTGTTCAGCGCGCCGACCGTCGCGCGCTCCTCGTCGTCGGTCACGGTGATCGAGCGGACGCGCGGAACGGTCGTCAGCTCGTTGATGTACGTGCGGTCGAGCCCGGCGTCGCGCATCCGCGCGGCGACGATCGCCTCGCGCAGCACCTGCTGAATCGCGATCTCCGCACGCACATCCTGCCCCGGGCGCACGTACAAATCGAAGCTGCCGAACGCCGTCTCGCCGGCGCGCAGCCGGACGGCATCGTCGTGAATCACGGCGAGCGCGAGACGCCGAGAATCGGGCATCGGCGCGGTCAGCCACGCCTTCGCGGCGTCGATCTCGGTGCCGGGCGGGAGCTCGACGAGATCGAGCCGCGGCTTCGCCGCGAGCGCCTCGGCTACCGTCCCGCCGGCGGCCTCGGCGCGCGCGCGCCGGATCAGCTCGAACACGTCCGCGGTCTCGGTGCCTTCGCTCAATCCCGCGCGCAGCTCCGGGATCACGTGCCCGGCCGAATCGATCACCGCGAGCTCGCCTTGGACGAGAAAACCGTCGCCGCCGAAGAGGCGCGGCCCGATCACGACGAACAACGCGATCATCGCCGGCAGCACCAAGAGCCCGATGATGAACGCCTTCGTGAATACCGTCGCGACGAACTCGCGCCGTGCGACTTCGTACACCTTGCCCATGCCGCTGCCCGCCCGCTCGGCACCGCGCCGTCTCCGTTCGCGGCGCCGTAAGTTTTTATCGCTTCTAGAACGTCCCCGCCGGCATGATAAACGCCGGTGATACCGCTTGCACGTTTCGGTGGCGGGCTTCCTTCGACGGCCCGCGGCGCCTACCCTTACGCGACCGGGTGCCGGATCGGCCGGCGTTTCCGCAGCACGACAGGAGCTCGACTCTATGCACCGCATCGCTCTTGCCCGCCACTCGCGCTCGATCGCTCTCGGGCTCGCCGCGCTCGCGGCCTCGGCCGCGGCCTTCGCGCAGACCGCGGACTCTCCGACGATCCGGCAACGCGTGCTAGACGTGCTGCAAGGCGATATCCGCACCGCCGAGGAGCGGGCGCGCGACCCGAACCGGATGCCGGCTGATGTCCTCGAGTTCTTCGGCCTGCGCGACGACATGCGCGTCATCGAGATCCTGCCGGCCGGCGGCTGGTACACGAAGATCCTCGGTCCGCTGCTGAAGGAGCGCGGCAAGCTTTACGTGACACACCCGCCGGGGTTTTACGCGGACATGTTCGCGCGCGTCGCGGACCTGCCGGGCCTCGGCGCGGTCGAAGAGATCGACTGGGGCGCAGCCGGCCGCGGCAGCGGCGGGCCGTTCGCTCCGCCGGGCCGATGGAACGTCGAGCCCGTGGATCTCGTCGTGACGTTCCGCAATTATCACAACTTCTCGCCGGAGGACCGCGCCGCGCTCAACCGCTCGGTATACGACGCGCTGAAGCCCGGCGGGCATTACGGAATCGTCGATCATACGCGCCGGCACATGGAGCCGACGAACCAGGAGAACCGGCGCCGCGTCGATCCCGTGCTCGTGATCAAGGAGGTGCAGGACGCGGGCTTCGTGCTCGTCGATTTCAGCGACGTGCTCGCACGGCCCGGGGATGCGCTGGTTCATGAGGTCGCGCATCCGGAGATCACCGACCGGACCGATCGCTTCGTGCTGATGTTCCGCAAGCCCGAGTAGCCGGCGGTCGCGCGGCCATCGTGGCGCGGGTATCGGGCTTCCCCGGCCATCGGCGGACGCGCGGCGCGATGCCGCTCGGGCGTTCGGGCACGGCGCCGAGCGCCGAGCGTGCTGGTCGGCGCAATCCTCGTGCGTCATGCTGCACGCGCGTCGAGCCTCCCCGGGCGCGGGTACGACTGAGCCGTTAGCACGCGGGGCGGGGCGACGCGGCATCGCTCGACGGCTCTGACCCGCCGGCCTATCGATTTAACCCACTGATTTAACAACACTTCCCTGGTCGACGAGCAGAGCAGCGGCTCGCGTGGCCGCGAGGCGGCCGCGGCCCTGTTTCGGCATTCCCGTATTGCCGCCCTATTGCGAATACGAATCCTTCCCATTTACACTGCTCCTGCCGCGGCGGCGAGTGAGACCGCGCGGCACGAATCGAACGAATCCTGAACCTCTTCTCCTGCAAGGAGCAGCTCGTGCCTACCGATCCCTCAGATCCGGTTCCGTCATCGGTCCGGCTACCGCTCGCGACCGCGATTTTCGCCGCGCTCGGCGGATTGACCGCCGTATCCGCGAACGCGCAAACGGCCCAGGAGCCCAGGAGTGCCGACCTGCCGACGATCGTCGTCGTCGGTAAAGCCGCGGACGCGATCGACCGCCAGCCGGCGGCCGTCTCCCTCGTGACGCCCGAAGCGCTGCGGCTCCGTCAGCCGCGCTCGACGGAAGAAGCGCTGCGGGGCGTGCCGGGCGTCGCAATCAAGCCCGAGGAGGAGACGGCGATCGTCTCGAATATCGGCATTCGCGGTCTCAGCGCGGCCGATTACAAGACGCTGATCCTCGAGGACGGCGCGCCCGTCGCGCCCGGCCTGTTCGTTGGCAATGCGCGCTACTACAACCCGCGGATCCAGCGAATGGACAGCATCGAGGTGCTCCGCGGCGCGGCGTCGCTGCGCTACGGCCCGAGCACGATCGGCGGCGTGATCAATTACGTCACGAAGCAGCCGCGCGACGGCGTCGAGATCGGCCTGCGCGCCGGCTCCTTCAACACACGCGAGACGAGCCTCGAGCTCGGCACGAGCACGGTGTCCGGAGACGCGACGTTCGGTGCGTTCATCACGCACGCGACGAGCGACGGCTTCATGGACAAGGGCTACGAGATGACCGATGTCGTGCTCAAAGCAGGACTCATGCTCGCCGACAACCAGCGCCTCGGCCTGAAGTACACCGACTACGACAACGACGCGAACATCTCGTATCGCGGCCTCTTCCTCGGCGAGTACCTCGCAGGCGCCGATCACAATCCCGCGCCCGACGACTGGTTCATCACGGGCCGGCGCTCGCTCGATCTCAACCACGAATGGGAGATCAGCCCGAACGCGCGGCTGAACACGCTCGTGTACGGCAGCACGATGTATCGCGACTACTGGCGCTACGCGACGGACAACGCGGCGTCGGGCGCGGCAGGACGCTGGATCTATGCCGACAACGTGAACGGCAACAACCGCGAGTTCGAGCGCTTCGGCATCGAAAGCCGGCTGCATCTCGATCACTCGAGCTTCGGCATCGCGAACGAGGCCGAGATCGGCGTGCGCTACATGACCGAGGAGATGCACGACCAGACCGTCGCCGGCACGCGGGCGACGCCGCGCACCGGCCCGCTGAACAAGGACGTGATCGATTCGGCGGACAGCCTCGCGCTCTACGCGCAGAACCGCTTCGTGCTCTCGGACCGGCTCGCGGTCACCGCGGGCTTGCGTGCGGAGCGCTACGAGCAGCGGCGAGAAGACCTCCGCGTGCCGGCCGCCGGCGCGAACGAGGTCGACACGTCGAACACCGAGATCATGCCCGGCGTCGGCGTGACGTACGAGATCGCGTCGGGCATTCAGCTCTTCGCGAACGTCTACGAGGCGTTCTCGCCGGCGCTGAACAGCGATGCGCTGAACGGCCTCGTGGATCAGCGGCTCGATGCCGAGCGCTCGACGAACGTCGAGGCGGGCCTTCGCGGCCGCACGGAAAACGAGCGCATCCGCTACGAGCTGACCGTGTTCCGGATGGATTTCGACAATCAGATCATTCCGGCGAACAGCAACAGCGAGTTCCAGGTCACGAACGGCGGCAAGACGTTCCACCAAGGGCTCGAAGGCGGGTTCGGCATCGATGTCGGCGCAGGCTTCGGCGTCAATGCGAGCTTCACGTATGTGCCGGACGCGGAGTTCGAGGGCGATCGCTTCAACCGCAACGGCGTGCTGACGACGCCGGACGGCAACCGCATCCCGTACACGCCGGAGTGGATCGCAAACCTCGGCCTCACGTACTCGAAGGGCAATTTCAGCGGCGCGCTGAACGTGCACCGCACCGGCTCGCAGTACACCGACGTGATGAACACGCGGGAGATCGCGGAGAACCTGACCGGCTTCTTCACCGGCCGCATCGAAGGCTACACGCTGGTCGATCTCAGCGTGCTCTACGACGTCAACAGCCAGCTGGCGATCGGCGCCGCGGTGAAGAACGTGACCGACGAGCGCTATATCGCGAGCCTGCGCCAGGGCATCTACGTCGGGCCCGAGCGCAGCTTCGACGTCTCGATGAGGTACCGGTTCTAAGACGCACGACGGCCGGGAGCCTTCGTCGCGAAGGCTCCCGGCGACGGCGCTCGCCCTACGCGCGCCGCAAGAGCGGCACGCCGAGAAGACCCAGCGCGAGCAGCGACAGCGTACCCGGCGCCGGCACCTGCGTCGCCCGGATCGCATAATCGATCGGCCCGCTATCGAACGGGCCGAAGCCCGAGCCGCCGACGATCAGCGTATAGCTGCCGCTCACGGGCAGCAGGAATTCCTGCAGCAGCTTCGTGCCGGCCGCGAGCTCGAACTGCAACAGCCCCGTCAGGCCGCCCCAATCGAACGGCGTTCCGAGGAACGGCGGCGTCGCGAAGAAGTCGTCGAAGCTCGTCGCCGTGCCGGCATAGAGCGCGACGAGGAGACCGCCGTCCGCGCTCGCGTTGCGCGTCAGCAGCGAGAGCCGGTCGCCGGCCTCGCCGCGATAGCTCCAAAAATCGACAGCCGTCGGGCCGTTCGACCAGCCGTCGTAGGCAACGCTGCTCGTTCTGAGCGCGCCGTCCGAGAGGTCTCCGGCATATTGCGGGACCGCGCCGGCGAGCGCCGGCAGCAGTGCAAGCGTGACGATGAAAGCGAATCGACGCATCGGATGGCTCCTTAGGGTTTCCGTAAGTTTGTCGTTGTTCGTGTGACGGAACGGGGAGGTTTCGATCAGAGGGCGCCGTTGTCCCACGGGCCGGTGATCGCGAACGTGATGCCGGGCGTCTGGATGTTCACGAACAGCCAGCGGCCGTAGAACGTCGCGCCGCACCACTCCGATCCGCGGAAATTGCCGGCGATCCCGTTACGCTCGCCGTTCAGCACGATATCGTTCTGCGCGAACGGGAAGATCTGCCCGTCGCGAGTCAGGCCGTGCAGCATCTGACCGTTGCGGCTGCCGTCCTCGCAGAGGATCAGGCCGCCGCGCGGGCTGACGGCGATATTGTCCGGCGAGTTCAGCACCGCGGCGTTCGGCGACGCGTAGACCAGCCGCAGCGTCTCGCTGCGCGGATCGTACTCGAACACCTGGCCCCGCCCGGCCGGACCGCCAGTCGTCGCGACGAAATACACGCGCCCGCTGTCGTACCAGCAGCCTTCGCCGCGCGTGAAGCGGGCACCGCCCTGGTCGAAGCCCTGACGGAACACGCCCTGCCCGTCCGTCGTCCCCGGCCGATGCGCGCGCTCGGGATCGGGGATATCGACCCATTCGACGTCCCACTCCTTGACCAGTGAGTCGTTGCCGACGTCGTGGGTGTTGAACTGCGGCAGCCCCTTGATCGCGAGCATCTGCAACTGCCCGCCCTTGTCGAGGCGCCCGTACTCGCGCGGCACGAAACGATAGAAACCCGACGCGCCGGTATCCTCGGTCTCGTAGACGATGCCGGTCACCGGATCGACCGCGGCCGCCTCGTGCGAGAACCGGCCGAGACCCGTCAGCGGATTCGCGCTTGCCGGGGCGAATGCCGGCACCTCGAAGACCCAGCCGTGCGTCAGCGCATGGCGGCCGTCCGTCTCGGGAGCGATCGTCGTCTCCTCGCACGACAGCCAGCTCCCCCACGGCGTGATCCCGCCCGCGCAATTGCGGATCGTGCCGACGAGCGACGACCACGCGTTGACCCATTCGCCCTTCAGCACGTCGAACACGAGATTCGTGTTGCCGCCGCCGGCGTTCGAATCGTACACGCGGAGGTGGCCGGCGAAAGGCGCGCCCGTGCCGCGCTCGTGATTGCGGCACAACGTGATGCGGCTGCCGTTGACGGCGATCACGCCCATCCCGTCGTGCGCGTTCGGCGTCGTCACACCGTCAGCCATCAGATCTCCGGTCCAGCCGAACGACCGATACGTGAAGCCCTCGGGAAGCTTCAGCAGCGGCAGGCCCGTCGACTCGTCGACGGTCGGGAAGAGCGGGCCGTAGTCCGGGCTGAACGGCAGCACGGCGGCGCTAGCGATCCGGCCGGCCAGCCCTCCGAACGCGAGCCCGGCCGTGCCGACGGCCGAGCCGCGCAGCAGCTCGCGGCGGTTGACGAGCGTTTTGCGTTCACGCGATGCGATTTCGTCCACGGAAGTTCTCCTTGTTGCGGAAATTCGACTCGATGGTCGAAACGCATCATGGAGCCCGGATATGACGCTTCCCGTACGCGCGCGTGATGGTTCGTTGACGGCTTCATTTCGACGCGGGGGGAGGGGGACGGTCGATCCGAGGCCGGCAATCCCCGTGCCGCGGGGGCCGTAAATCGCCTCGGCATCGAGTACCATAGCGCCCCTCGAGGCGCATTCGCGGTAGCGCCGAGAAGCAGGGGGAGTCTGCTCGGATGGATCTCATCCACGACCGCCGTCGGCGCTCGAGCATGCGGCGAGCCAGCCGGAAGCTGCGGGGGCTATGGACGGGTTTCGCCGCCCTGCTCGTCCTCGCCGGCTGCGCGGGCGATGCGGGCGAGCCGGCGCCGCGGATCACGATCGGCACCGGACCCGGCGGCACGCTGTACAACCAGATCGGCTTGTCGGTGACGTCGCTCGCGCAAGCCGCGCTCGGCATCCCGTCGACGGCGCGGCCGTATACCGGATCGTCGGTCTATCTGCCTCAGCTCGACCGCGGCGAGCTGCCGTACGGCATCAACACGGCAGTCGATACCGCGGCGGCCTATCTCGGCGCCGGGGACTATCCCCGTCCGATGCCGAATCTTCGCGCGGGTCTCCGGCTCCTCGCGGCGCCGTATCAATACTACGTCCGCGGCGATTCGGACCTTCACTCGATCGGCGATCTGCGCGGCCAGACGATCGTGCTCGACTTCCGCTCGATCGCGTCGCTCGACCGCGTGCACGAGGCACTGCTCGCGACGGCGCAGCTCACGTCCGATGACATTCGCCCGGTCGTCGTCGCCGGTGTCACCGACGGGATCCGCTCGCTGATCGACGGACGCGTCGCAAGCGTCGCGACGATGCTCGGCATCCCGGCGTTGCGCGAGGCCGATGCGACGCTGTCGGACGGCATCCGCATCCTCGACCTCGGCGACGATGAGAGCGCGCTCGACAAGATCCCGGGCCTTACGGCGACGACGCTTCGGCCCGGCGGCGCCGTCGCGGGCGTCGACAAACCGACGCGCGTCGCCGCGATCGACGTCTACCTGAACGTCAGCGCGCATGTGCCGGCCGAGGACGTGTACCGGCTGATCGGCACGATTCACCGTAACTGGTCCGCGTTGCAGCAGAAGCTGCCCGCGCTGCGCGCGACCGCGCCCGAGCAGCTATTGCCGGCGAGCTTCACGTATCCGTTCCACGACGGAGCGGTGCGGTATTTCCGCGAGGCGGGGCTCTGGACCGCCGAGCACGACCGGCTTCAGCAAGAGCTCACCCGCGCCAGATAGGCCTCATACGCGACGCTCATGATCCCGAACCTCCAGCGAATCTACTACGCGTTCCTGCTGATCGGCGGCGTCGCGTGGGCGCTCGATCTGTTCCTGCACCTCGGCTTCTCGCTGATCGAGGCCGAGTGGCTCGGCCCGTATCTCGGCGTCGCGACCGCGGCCGCGTTTCTCGAGACGCCGTACGGCCGGCGCGCCGGCGCCGTCGACGTGATCGCCGGCCTCGTCGCGCTCGGCGCGTGGTGCTGGCTCGGCTTCAACTACGGCGCTTGGCTGATCGACTACGACGGCTTCACGCCGGACAAGTACGTTCCCGGCATGCTCGCGATCGGGCTGATGGTCGAGGGCCTACGCAAGTCGTGCGGCCTGTCGATCAGCCTGCTCGTCTGGGTGCTGATCGCGTACGGGTTGCTCGGAAACGCGCTGCCGCCGCCGTGGCAGGCCGATCGTCTGTCGTTCGAGGCGCTGACGATGTATCTCTACACCGATACGAACGCGATTCCGGGCATCGTGCTCGTGATCATCGCATCGCTCGTGCTCGCTTTCGTCGTCTTCGGCAAGCTGATGGAGACGAGCGGCGCGACGGCCTTCTTCACGAATCTCGCGATGGCGCTGATGGGCAGGCGCCGCGGCGGCCCCGCGAAAGTCGCCGTCGTTGCGTCGAGCATGATGGGCAGCATCAGCGGATCGCCGGTCGGCAACATCATGTCGACCGGATTCGTCACGATCCCGATGATGAAGCGCACGGGCTTCCACGCCCGCGACGCGGCCGCAATCGAGGCGGTCGCGTCGACCGGCGGGCAGATCGCCCCGCCGGTCATGGGCGCGACGGCGTTCCTGATGGCGGAGTTCCTGCAGATCAGCTATGTCGACGTCGTCAAAGCGGCGCTGTTGCCGGCGATTTTGTATTACGTCTGCGTCTTCCTGCAGGTCGACGCGATCGCGCGGCGAGCCGGGCTCGAGGGCCTACCGAGCGCCGAGCTGCCGCGGGTCTGGGCGACGCTGAAGGCCGGCTGGATCTTCGTCGTGCCGCTCGCCATGCTGATCTATTTGCTGTTCTGGCTCGGCAAATCGCCGCAGGCCGCCGCGCTCGGCTCGTCCGCGTTGCTGATGGCGCTCGCGGTCGCGCGCGGGCGTTTCCGAAATCGGGCCGACTGGGCAGAGCTCGTGTTCGGCGGCGGAAAATCGACGGTGCCGCTCGTGATGATCGCCGGAGGCGCCGGCGTCGTGATCGGCATCATGAACGTCACGGGTCTCGGCCAGTCGCTCGCGTTCGTGCTCGTGCAAGCGGGCACGAGCTGGGGGCTGTTCGTGATGCTGCTGATCACGGCCGCGCTGTCGATCGTGCTCGGCATGGGCATGCCGTCGACCGCGATCTACGTCGTTCTCGCGAGCATCATCGCGCCGCCTTTGGTCGAGATGGGCGTGACGCCGATGGCCGCGCACATGTTCATCTTCTACTTCGGCGTGCTGTCGTTCCTGACGCCGCCGGTCGCCGTGTCGAGCTACGTCGCGGCCGGCATCGCGGACGCGAACATGTGGCAGACGAGCTGGGCCGGCATGCGGCTCGCGGCCGTCGCATTCCTGATGCCATTCATTTGGGCCTTCGACTCGGCGCTGCTGCTCGACGGCTCGTGGCGCGCGATCGTCACGATCTGCTGCACGTCGATGTCCGCGGTTTTCCTGATCAGCCAAGGCTTGGGCGTCGGCGGACGGGGGCCGCGCGCGTTCGGCTACCGAGCGGGCGCGTTCGCGATGGCGGCCGCGGTCGGCACCGCGCCGATCTGGAGCAGCAGCGAATCGATCTGGGCGTTGGGCGCGGCGGCAGCGGGCGCGGTCGTCTTCTACTTGCTGCGAGACGCGGACGGGACGGCGCGCGCCGCGGCGGCTCGCGTGCGCCCGTGAAGGCGCACTCGGGCGAGCCGGATCCCGACGGTGCGCCGCGCTCCGCCGGCGCAATTCGTACCTTCTGTGCGTGATGCGCCTCGCAGGTCAGCCGCCGTTCCGCGGCTCGAACGACTGCATATAGGGATTCACGCCCGGCCGGAATTCGATCACGATGAAGCCGTGCTCGGTCGCGGCGTGGCACGCATTGCAGCTATCGATCGCCGCCGACAGCGCGCGATCGACGGCCGGCCAATCCGGCCGCTCGAGCAAATCCTCGAGCCGCTCGATATGCGGCATCAGCATCGAGCCGACGAGCGGGCCGATCGGCAAGCCTTCATATTCGGGAATCTCGTCGCGGATCGCCTCCGCGGTCTCTTCCGCTTCGTGCAGATAGAAGCCTGCGAGCTTGGCGTTTCGAGCCTCGACGGACAATGCGAGCTTGTGCGTGAACGTCTGGAGCTGAGACATCGCCGCAGCGAGCTCCGGCTCCTTTTCATCGCCGTTGGCCTGCGCCGGCACCGCGAACGCGAGTGAAAGGACGGCAGCCGATGCGCCGGCGATCGACAGCATGCGTTGCTTTGCTTTCATACGCAGATTCTGCCGGCCGAGCCGAGCGCCCACAACCGCGCGACGTTCCGCTTCTGATAGAGCGACGTGCGCTCGAGCGATTCGACTCGCTCGAGCGCGAAGCGAGGCTCACGCGGACGATCCTGCGCTACCATCCGCTTCCTGGGCGCGCGACGCGCCGACGAGAACATTGAGGGGAAGAGAATGACCGAGAAGAACTTGGCCCTCGGCCTCTGCGCGGCGGCCTTCACGGCACTCGCCGCGTGCGGAGGATCCGGATCCGAAGCGGGAGGCGAAGCCTCCGAGCCGGCCGCCGCGGCGCCGGCCGCGCCGAGCGGCGACGCGGGCAGGGCAACGGGAGCCGTCGCCGCAGCGGCAGACTCCGCCGCGAGCGATGCGTGCGCGCCGGACGGGGAGATCGCATACGTGTGCGGGCTCGAGAACGCCGAGGATATCGTCGCGGTCGGCGATACCGGCTGGCTCGTCGCGTCGCGCCTCACGCCGCTCGGCGGCACGACCGGCGCCGGCGGCATGTACCTGATCGACGCTCGGGCGAAGACCGCGCGCGAGCTCTTCCCGGGCGCGTCGCCGAGCCTTCGCCACGACGAGGCGATGTTTCCGAGCTGCCCCGGCCTCGATCTCGCCGCGTTCGATACGCACGGCCTCGCGGTGCGCGAGCGCGCGCCCGGGGTCTATTGGCTTTACGCGACGAGCCACGGCGCGCTCGAAGCGATTCAGGCGTTCGAGCTCGACGTTCGCGGCGACGAGCCGGCGGCTGCGTGGATCGGCTGCGTGCCGCTGCCCGACGGCATCTGGGCGAACTCCGTCGCGATTCGCAGCGACGGCGGCTTCGTGACGACGAAGTTCCTCGACGACCCGAGCGAAGGCATCGACAAGATCATCGCCGGCGAGGTCAACGGCGAAGTCTACGAATGGCGGCCCGGCGGCGACGTCCAGCCGATCCCCGGCACGGAGCTTTCCGGCGCGAACGGCATCGAGCTCTCCGCCGACGAGCGGTTCCTCTACGTCGCGGCGTTCGGCGGCCGCGAGGTCGTGCGCTACGACATGAGCACGAGCCCGCCGAGCAAGACCTCGGTGTCGCTGGATATCAATCCCGATAACCTGCGCTGGACGCCCGACGGCGCTTTGCTGACGGTCGGCAGCAACCTCGCTTCGGGCGCCGGCGGCTGGACGGTCTATCGCATCGACGTCGACGCGATGGAAGCGACCCCGATAGGCGGCGCGGACGGCAGCGCCGCGCTCCAAGGCGCGGCGACCGCGCTCGAGGTCGGCGGCGAGATCTGGATCGGCACATTCAGCGGCGATCGGGTCGGAATCATGCCGGCGCGATAGCTCGCGGCTCGCCGCCGCCGTGCCCGCGGCCCGCACGGGCGCGGCACGGCGGACGGCGAGCATCGCGCCAATACGGCGGCATGCACGCGACCCGTGATGCCCGTCCCGTCGAAGCTTTCCCGGCTCACGTATCATTCCGTATACGCATGCAAGAGCTTGGAAATGTCGGCGAACGCCCAGGAAATCATCAAGACGATCATCGATCGCGGCTATTTGTCGAAGGCCGAGATACAGCATCTGTGGGGCCTCTCCGACGATGAATACGCCGAGATCCAAGCCGTGCTCGGCGCGGTCAAGGTGCTCCAGCCCGGCCCTCGCGGACGCGGAGGGTTCGAAGCCCGCTATCTGACGCGAGCGCGACCGCCGGACGACAGCGCCGGCGCCCTCGAGTTCGAGCACGAATACCAAGCCCGCGGTCTCGAGCGCCTCGTCGAGCTGCTCTCTCACGCCGAGCTCGAGACCCTGCTCGGCGAGCTCGTTTATACGGTCAGACGCGCGCGCCAGAAGATGACGGGTGAAGATCGCCGCGGCAGCAAACGCGAGCTCGCTGCCGCCCTGATCATTCAGCACGGCATCGATCTTTTCCGAAACACGCAGGCGCGAAAGCTCATCGGCAGGAAGTGCCGACTCACACCGCCGCGCCGCTGGCATCCGGGCAAGGGCGCAGCGCTCGAGTTCGTTGCCGCTGCCGGCTTTCCGCCGGAATACGCCGGCATCCCCACGCCCGAAACACCTCCGGACTACGAGTATCTCGAAGGCCGGCTCGAGCTGAAGCCGCTTCAGGATTTTCAGCGCGAGGTTCAAGCCGAGATGCGAGACGTCATAGAGAAGCCTCGAGGCCGGGCGATCGTCACGCTGCCGACGGGTGCCGGCAAGACCCGGGTCGCCGTCGACACGATCCGAGACTGGCTGACGGCCTGGTACGACGAGCAATCCGACGACTGCGGCCGAACCGTGCTCTGGCTCGCTCACACGGAGGAGTTGTGCGAGCAGGCATTCACGTGCTTCAAGCAGGTCTGGGAGGGATCGAGCGGTGTGTGCCCCGTGATGCTGTTTCGCTTCTGGGCCCGGTACACCCAGGATCTGGTCGATCATCGAGACAGTCTCGCATCGATCCGCCGGAGACCCGCGGTGCTGGTCTCGACCCCACAGCGCATCGTCAACCTGATGAAGGGCTCGGTACCGCGCGCGGATGAAGTGCTGCGGGATATTCTCGAGCTCACCGCGCTCGTCGTCATCGACGAGGCGCACCGAGCCGCCGCACCGATGTATCGAACCATCCTGAACCGGTTTCGCGATGCCGACAGCATCGCGGCTGTCATCGGGCTCACCGCAACCCCATTTCGCGCGGAGTACTTCCAGAACGATCCGATCGCCGGCACGGAGGAGCTGAAGCGGCTATTCAAGCGAATCATCGAGCCTCGCAGGACACTCGGCGATGATCCTCGAAGCGAGCTTCAGCAACGCGGTTTTCTGGCGCGACCGGTATGGGATTCGATCAAGACGGAGACTCTGCTGCGCCCGCCGCCGCTCGACGGCACCGAACTATCCACCGACGAAGACATCGAGCGGATCGACTACGCGCTGAAAGTGCGCGCCGATAATACCAACCGCCGGCTCGCGATCCTCGAAAAGCTCCTGCCGATCGCGAAGACTCCCGGCAGCAAGGTGCTCTACTTCGGGCCGACGGTGCTCGATGCGGAATGCATGGCGTTCCTGCTACGTCAGCAAGGAGTGTCGAGCGCGTTCGTCAGCGGCAATACGCGCGACGTAACGCGCCGGCGAATCGTCGAGGACTTCAAGCACGGCGCGGTCAAGGTGCTGTGCAACTGCGAGGTGCTGACGACCGGCTTCGACGCTCCGAAGGTCACACACGTCGTCATGGCCCGGCCGACGGTAAGCCAAGTGCTTTATGAGCAAATGGTCGGCCGTGGCTTGCGCGGTCCGAAGTTCGGCGGCACCGAGTCATGCGTGATCATCGATTGCGAGGACAACTACCGAGCCGAGCGTCCCGTACTGGGCTACAAACGCTTCCGAGAGGTATGGATGCCGCGGCGGCGTCCTGCCGTACGGCCCTCGGAAGGCGTGCAGACCAAGCTTCCTTGGGACAAGGCCGCGGCCTCGTATGACGAAGCTCCGGGCCGATCCGGCTGATTTCGAAGCCGCGTGCAGCTCCTCGGATTCCGGCCGCCGCTACGTTCAATCCTTCGGCGGGTCGATGACCGGCGTCCCGTACGTGTGAAAGCTCTCGATCGTCTTCAAGCCCCACGCCTGCCCCTTGGCGCGTTCCTCGGGCGTCCATGTGATCGGAGCCCAATCCGGCGCGAGCAGGAGCCGCGCACCCGCGTTATGCAGCTCGATGCGGTTGCCGCCCGGCTCGAGCATGTAAAGGAAGAAGCCTTGCTGAATCGCATGCTTGTGAGGCCCGGTCTCGATGTGAATGCGTGCCTCGAGCACGACGTCCGCGGCGCGCAGAATGTCTTCGCGCGTATCCGTCGCGAACGCTATGTGATGTAAGCGGCCGCGGGCCCCGAGCCAATCGCGCGTGTAGACGATATCGTACGTCTTGTCGGTCACGGTGAACCACACCGCATCGTACCCGTCTTCCGCGCGCGCGATGCGCTCCGTGCAGAAGCCGCCTAGCACGTCGGCGAAGAAGCGATCGGTCGCCTCGACGTCGCTCGTCAGGTAGTTGATGTGATCGAGCCGCCGGGCGTTCGCGCCGCGCCCCGGGAACGCCGACGCCTGGTTCTTCAGCGCCGGTCGGTCCGTGTCGTCGGGCTCGTACCACTTCACATCCCAGTACACGCCCATCGGATGACCGTCGGGGTCGTCGAACAGATAGACGCGCCCGAGCCCGAACTCGTTCTGACTGTAGCCGCGGCCGAGCCCGGTCGCCTCGATTCGCTCGACGAGGCGCTCCTGCGCCTGCGGGCTCGATGCGCGAAAGAACGTGCGTCCGATGCCGGCGTCGGCGCGAGAGATCAGCCGGATCGTATAGCTTTGATAGTCGTCCCACGCATGCAAGTAGATGCTGTCGCCGTCGCGGTGCACCTCGCGCAGCGCCATCTGGTTCACGAAGAAGTCGCGCGTTGCTTCGAGCTCGGGCGTGAACAGCTCGACGGGTCCGATATGGGCGATATCTCGCCGGCGCTCGATGAAGGGTCGGCTCATCGGAATCCTCCTCGGGGTTTCGATCTTCCCTAGCGTACAGCAAGCGGTGAGGCGCGGCCGCTGACGTCTCGGCGCCGTATCGCATGCGCCCGGACGCTCCGCAGACGAGCATAGAAGGGCCCGCCAGCGTCTGACGAGTGGCACAGCGCTTGCAGGAGCCGCGTCGGTGCTCGGGACCGCGGTCAACGAGATGCGAAACCTCTTCTACGTCTCGCCGTTCGTCGTCGCCGCTGCGGCGCTCTCGATCGCCGGCTGCATGCCGGGCGATCCGAGCGGCAAAGAGCTCGTGCACGACGAGCCGGCGCCGCACGACCTGTTGACCGCGAGCGAACGCGTCGAGGTGCGTGCGGACGTCGACGGCGATCTCATCGCCGCCGGATCCCGCGTCGTGATCTCGGGTGCAATCGCGGGCTACGCGATCGCGGCAGGCCGCAACGTCGTCGTCCGCGAGCCGATCGGCAACGATCTGATCGCCGCCGGCGAGACCGTCGACATCGAGGCGCCGGTCGGCGACCGCGTGCTCGCGGCCGGCCGCAGCGTTCGGATCCATCCCGGCGTCGAGATCGGCGGAGCGGCCTACCTCGCCGGAAACACCGTCAGCATCGAAGGCGATATCGACGAGTTCGTGCAGGTCGGCGCGCAGGAAGTGCGCATCAGCGGCCGCATCGGCGGCCGGGTCGAGGCCGGCGCGGCGCGCATCATCGTGCTTCCAGGCGCGACGATCGAAGGCGACCTCGTCGCCGAATCGCGCGCGGCACCCGAGGTCTCGCCGCAGGCCGACGTCCGCGGCACCGTCGAGCACCGCATGCCCGAGGGGGCGGACGGCCGCGGGGCGGCCGGATGGGCCGCCGGCTGGCTCTTCTACACGCTGGGGCTCCTCGTGCTCGGGCTCGTCGTCGTCGCGATCGCACCCGTCTGGTCGGGACGCGTCGGCGCGGCGCTCGCCGAGCGGCCCGGCGCGTCGCTCGGCATCGGCACGCTCGCGCTGATCGTGACGCCGATCGTCATTGCGGTGCTGCTCGTCACGGTGCTCGGCATCCCGCTCGGCATGCTGCTGACCGCGCTCTACGTCGCGGCGCTGCTGCTCGCCGCGGTCTTCGTCGCGTATTGGCTCGGCGCGTGGCTCCTCGGGCGGCTCGACCGGCGCGATGCGCCGCCGTACTTGCGGATGATCGCCGGCGCGATCGTGCTCGCGCTCGCGATGTCGCTGCCGTTCGTCGGCGGCCTCGTCGCGGTGGTCGCGGTCGCCCTCGGGCTCGGCGCGCTGTTGCTCGAGCGGCGCGGCGCACGGGCTCTGCAGCGGCCGGCAGAGCTTTGACGGCTGCGGTTTGCCGAGATGCGCTTCGAATCCCGCATCCCGACGACGCTTCGCGGCGGCTCGCTTCGAGGCCTAGCGCAGCGCGCGCCGCATCAGGACGCGCGGGAATCCGCCCGCGACGGAGTTTGTGTCCGCGGCCTTGTGAAACCCGGCGTTCTCGAACAACGCACGCGTGCCGACGTACGCCATCGTCAGGTCGACCCGCTCGCCGCGATTGTCGACCGGGTAACCTTCGATCGCCGGCGCCCCTTGCGAGCGCGCGAACTCGACCGCGCCCGCGAGCAGAGAATGCGCAATGCCCCGGCGCCGATATCCCGGCCGCACGCGAAAGCACCACACCGACCACACATCGAGGTCGTCGATCCTCGGAATCTTGCGGTTCCGTGCGAAGGTCGTCTCGGCGCGCGGCGCAACCGCCGCCCAGCCGACGACCTCGGCGCCGTCGTAGGCCAGCACGCCGATCGGCCCGCGCTTCATCAGCTCGGCGACCTTCCTCGAGCGCGCCGGCCCGCGCAGCGCGAGGTTCTCGCGGGACGGGATGCGGTAGCTCAGGCACCAGCAGACGTTCGCGTCGGCGCGTTTCGGGCCGAGCACCGTCGCGACGTCGTCGAACACGGTCGCCGGTCGAACCTCGATCGTCATGCTTTCGAAAGACTTTCAGCGGAATCCGTCCGGACGGCTCTAGGATGCGACGAAATGCGGCGTCATCTCAATCAGGACGATAGCCTCGCTCATAGCGACGATGGGAGCTCGAGACGACGGCCACATTCACGACGCGAACATTTGGGACGACGACAGGCACGGCGCACAGCGGCGCCGGAATGGGAGGACACAGCCATGCAATCACCGGGACACCGCAAATGGCCTGATCACCAGGTGCGCGAGCGCCGGGTGGGACAACGCGTGCAAGTCGCGATCGAAGGCGAGGTCGTCGCCGACTCGGACGACGTGATCGAGGTCGACGAGGACGGTCATCCGAAGCGGTGGTACTTCCCTCGCGAAGACGTACGCATGGACAAACTCGAGCGCTCGGCGACCGCGACGCAATGCCCGTTCAAGGGCAGCGCCGCGTATTTTCACGTGACGTCGGGCGGGAAGCGCTTCGACGACGCCGCATGGTCGTACGAGACGCCGTACGACGAGCACCAAGCGCTTCGCGGCCGGATCGCGTTCTACGAAGAGCAGCTGCCGACGATCGAGGCCAGGATGCCTTAGGCGACGAGCGCGTCGGGGCCTTGCGGGTCCTCGGGATAGCACGTCGACAACGCGGCGACCGAGATCGGCATCGCATACGTCCTGCCCGGCCGATACGCGGCGCGGGACAGCGTCCGATACTCGAGCCGGGCGATCCTCCAGCCGTCGTCGACCGACTCGCGGCGATAGATCACGTCGTAGACGCCGCCTTCCCACCACGTCTCGACGCCCTCGCCGTGCAGGCGCGCGAGATCGACGAGCGACGAGTCCGACTCGATCGGCCTGCCGACCTGGATCGAGTACGGGAACAACGCCCGCGCCGACCGGCGGCCCGGCGATACCTCCACGCGGTCCTGCTCGTGGTCCGGGCCGATCTCGAAGCCCGGGGCCGGCGCGATGCGCCGGCCGGTCTTCCCCGCGCGAAAGCGCTCGCGATAAAGACGATCGACGCCGCCGCGGCGATTGTCGAACACGCCGCCGTTGAAGATGACCTCCGCGCCGTCGTCGAACAGCTCGACGACGGCGTCGTAGCGGCCCTGGTCGAGGGCCTGCTCGAACGTCCGATGAAGCTTGCGAAGCGCCTGCTCGTCCTCGAGCAGAGCGACCCGAAGCGCGGCATCGCCCGGGTCGCCGGATGCGGCTCGGCCCACGGCCGTCGCCGAAGCGAGCGCGGCCGACGCGCCTGCACCGACCTTCAAGAAGAACGATCGCCGGCCGACGTCAGGCTTCGCGGAGCTCGATCCGTTGCCGGGCTTACGGGTCGTCGTCATGCCTGCGCCCCCCTCTTCGGCCCGAAATACTCGCGGACGTCGAACTTCCCGATATGGCGCCCGATGCCGCCGGTCGTGCTCAGGCTCACGCCGTTCGCGCCGCCGTTGAAGCTGAACCCGCAGTCGTGCGAGATCTTCGTGTTGATCAGCGCGATCATCTGCACACCGTTACACGCCTCCTCGTTCTGACAGAACAGATAGACGCCGTCGCGCAGCTTCACGTAGATGCACGGCGAGCACCACTGCGAGCCCATCGTCTGGTTCGCGGTGAAGATCGTCCACGACATCGAGTGCGGCGTCGTGTAGAGGTGCATCGACGTCAGCTGGTCGGAGTACGACCACGACCATGCATGGCCGACCAGCTCGTCGGTAAACTCGTGCCGCGTGTACAGCGGCGGCTCGATGCCTTCCATCTCGACGACGCCGAAGATCGCTCGATAGCTCGTCTCGTTGCCGTAGTACGCCGTCCCCATGTGCGACTCGATGCTCGTCACGAGCCCATTCGTGAAGTCGATCGCGACCTGCACGCTCGCGCGCGGCTTGCTGCCCGGCAGGATGTGGCTGAACCATGCGAGATTGTCGTCGCCCTCGTAAGCGCGGTAGTCGGCCTCGCGCCACACGTTATCGCGATGATCGCGGTACTCGAGCTTGAACTTGTCCTTGATCCTGTAATCCCGAACCGGACCGCCGTGGTCGAAGCGCAGCGTGAAGCTCTTGCCGACCAGGATGTCCGAGAACGGCATGTTGTGGCCGGACGGGACCACCTGCGGCACCGGATTCGGCCCGCGGTCGAGGAATGCGACCGTCCGGCGCTCCGCCGCCTCGTGCACCTCCTCGTCCGACATCCACTGAAAGTCCCGGACCGGGCGATACGTGATCCGCGCCCCCTTTTCCGGATTCGGGTTTTGCAGCGCGAACATCGGCACACGCCCATGCTCGTCGAACGGCTCGAGATACGCGAGCTGGCCGACGACCTTGCCGGTCCCGCGGAACATGTAGTACTCGAGCTCGTCATTCTCATTGAAGCCGAGGCGCACGCCGACCTGCTCGACCTTGAACAGATCCGCGACGAAGCAGGTGTGAATGCCGGAGAACTCGACCTCGGTCCGATCATAGATGAACGTGTGATCGTTGACGAGCACGTAGTCCGACGGGCTCACCCAGCTCAGATTGTCGATGTGCCGCGTCAGCTCGACGAAATTCGTGTTCGCGACGGACGCATAGAACTCGAGCGTCTCGATACCCGTGTCCTGCTTCCAGTAAAGCCCCTTGCCCTCGATCCGGTTCGTATAGTGGTGAAGATGCTCCGGGGGCTCCTGTCCGATATCGACGTAGCCGAAATAGATCTGGCGCTGCACTTCGCGGTCATCGACGGTGATCGTGTTTCCGCCCATCGTCCGCTCCGTGCGGCCGCTCGAGAACCACACCTCGAAGACGGTGGCGAGATTCGTGTCCTGATCGATGAAGACGTTATAGCCCTTCTGCTCGCCGGGAATCATGTGAGAGAAGAAGACGATCCGGTTCAGCGTCAGCTCGCCGTAGCCGGCCGTAATGCGCCGACCGCCGTTCTCGGAAAGCGTCAAGCGCCGATCGCTGCCGAACGCGTACTCGAGGACCGGGCCGTCCTGCGTCACGATCTTCAAATTCCTGCCCGACAGCACGTTCGAGAACGGCGACGCGCTCGTCGGGCCGTTCTCCGTCGCTCTGAGTGCACGTCCGATCTGCTCGCGCGTGAGCTTCGTGTATTTGTAGCGATGCATCGGAATTTGCATTGCCATGGGCTTTCCCCGCTCCTTCCCCGAAAGCGATAGGCGACCTTGGAATCAAGCCGCGCTCTTGTTCTGCCGTGAGAATAGTCACGGCGAGTCGTGAAATCCAGCGCTCGCGAGTGTGTCGCCTGAACGATAGACGAGTGCTCCTTGCGCCTTGGAGCACGCGGAATTGGTGCGGGGGCGATCAGGCGCGCGATTTCAGATCCAGCCGAAGCCCCTGGCCATCGTGCCGAGCAATGTGTCGCCTGCAGGTCGCAATGCCTACTTGGCCCGGCCCATGTACCCCTGCGCGATCGTAGGTATTGCGATGACCTGGTTCTGCGCGCTCGGGGTGCCCCATCCGCCGAAGAAAACGATCGCGAACAAGGTTCGCTTATCGGGTCCGCCGAAAGTCACACCGTGCAAGCCCTGGGGCCCCGGAATGCTGCCCAAGAACTCTCCGCTCGGCGCGAAGACGTCGACCGACTGCCCAGTCGCAACGTACAAACGTCCCTCGGAGTCGATCGCGGCGCCGTCGCCGGCGCTACCTCCTTGCAAGCGCGCGAACTCGCGTTGATTCGTTAGAGATCCGTCGGCCTCGATGTCGAACGCAATTACTTCGGCGGCGTTCGTCACGTAGAGCGTGCGCTCGTCCGCGCTCAGCACGATGCCGTTCGCGCGGGCGATCTCACCGCCGTAGCGCGACACCTCGCCTTGCGGATTCGCGTAGAAAACGCCGACGCCGGTCACGGTGAAATAGACGCCGCCGCGCGCGTCCGCCGTCAGATCGTTCAGCACGCCGCCAACGCACTCGAGCGGCTCGCCGCGATAACGATTCGCGAAAACCTTGCGCTCCGGCTCGAGCTGCAGGATCCCGGAATGGAGTCCCCTCATCGCGAGAAATAGCGCGCCGTTCTTGCTACGCGAAAGCGCCCCGCCGGTATTCGCATCGTCGTGAACGATCTTTGCGAGCCCTGTCTCGGGGTCGAGCTCCATCACATTGCTCGCGTCGTTGTTCGCGAAGAGGATCGTGCCGTTCTCGCCGGGGATCGGGCCGTCGGCGTTGTTCCCTTCCCACGACCACACTACCTTCCAGCTCTGACCGGCTTCGATGACGCCCGGAATCGCAGCTGAGATCGGCGGCGCGGCGGGCGGCGTCGTCTCTGGGCGGCGACCTCCGCCGATGCTGAAAGGTGCAGGCGGCTCGTTGCATTGAGCCAGAACCTCCGGAAGACCGGGGTCTTGCCACGCCTGGAGACTTTGTCCCCGCGGGAAAGCAGACGAAGGGCTTTGAGCGTGCACAGCCGTGGCCGCGATGCCGAACAGCACGAGGAGAGGCGTTCTCGCTTGCATGAACAGTCCGCCTGTGATTCCGTCACCACGTCTTACTGAGCATCAGGGTAACCATTCGTCCGTACGGGCTCGCTTTGCCGGCGTCGAAACCGGCGGTCGAGTCGACGAAAGGCGGATCCTCGTCGAATAGATTCGCAACGTTCAGCGAGAATGTCAGCGGGGAGCTCGCATCGTTGCCGATGTCCAGGCTCATGAAGCCGTCGATCGTCGTATAAGACCCGATCCTATCCCATGGAGTCTGGTCGGTGTCCCAGTATCCCTCCGAATAGTTCAAATATCCCCCCACCGTCAGCCGATCCCGCTTCCACCTCAGCTGCGTCCGTCCGCGTAATCCCAACGGATAGTCGATCGTGCCGACGCGCGACATGACCGGAGCCAAAGGAGTCTGCTGGG
>CAYMAF010000009.1:0-37819 GCA_964388365.1 uncultured Gammaproteobacteria bacterium
CGAAAGCCGCCGACGGCAGCATGCGCGACGCGCTCAGCATGCTCGACCAGGGCATTGCGTTCTGCGGCGGCGAGATCAAGGCCGAGCCGATCAACGCGATGCTCGGCACGATCGACCGCGGTCACGTGCTGCGGCTGCTCGAGGCGCTCGCCGCCGAGGACGGCAACGCGCTGCTCGACGAGGTCGAGCAGCTCGCCGAGCGGGCCGCGGATTTCGCGACGGTGCTCGACGAGCTGATGAGCACGCTGCAGCAGCTCGCCGTGATTCAGCTCGTCGGTGACCGCGTGCCGGAGGAGGACCTCGACGCGCTGAAGCCGCTCGCCGAGCGGATCTCGCCCGAGGACGTGCAGCTCTATTACCAGATCGCGGTGCAGGGCCGCCGCGATCTGCCGGTCGGTCGCGACCCGCGCGTCGCGTTCGAGATGACGCTGCTTCGGATGCTCGCGTTCCGGCCGGTCGAGGCCGGCACCGGCACGCAGGGCTCCGGCGGAGGATCCGTCGGCGGCGAGGGCGGCAGCGGGCGTCCCGACGCGCCTCGCGGACCCGGCGCCGGGCAGGCCTCGCGCCCGGCGGCGGCGAGCGAAGCGGGTGCCCGCCCGCGCGGCGCCGCTGCGATTCGTGCGCGGCTCGAGGAGCAGCTCAAGGATTCGGGCGACCGCACGCGATCGGCCTCGGCGCCGGCCGATGCGTCCGTCCCGTCGCGAAGCCCGCAGCGGCCGTCGGCGCCGTCCGGCGCTCTCGGCCGAGCTGACGACGAGCCGGTAGCGCCGCGTCGAGTCGTCGAGGAGGGGGCGGCGGCGCGCACCAACGAGGCTTCGTCTGCAGCCTCCAGTCGGGCCGCCGCGGCGGCGCGTGCACGGCACGAGCCCGTGCCGGAGCCGGCCGGCGGCTGGGAAGACGCGCCGTGGCCGGAGCCGCCGCCCGATCTCGACCTCGACGACGCCCCGCCGCTTGGCCCGGACTTCGCATACGCGGAAGAGGCCCCGCGCAGTGCGCCGGGCGCGGTATGGAACGGCTCGTGGGCCGACCTGATCCGGGCCGCGGACGTGCGCGGTGCCGCTCGTCAGCTCGCCGACCACTGCGAGCTCGCGAACGCGACGGAGCGGCGCTTCGAGCTGATCGTCACCGAGGACAGGCAGATGCTCGCGACGCCGCAGGTCCGCGCGCGGCTCGAGCAGGCGATCGGCCAGCATCTCGGCCGGCCGATCTCGATCGCGATCACGCCGGGCAAGCCGCCGCGCCCGACGCCGGCGGAAGTGCGGCTCGCGACCGAGAACGAGCGAATGCGCAAGGCGCGCGAGGCGATGGAGCAGGATCCCAACGTGAAGGCCGCGCAGGAGGCGTTCGGCGCGGTGCTCGAGGCCGATACGATTCAGCCGCGGGGCGATCTCGACTGATCCGAGCCGACCCGCGGCGCACGGGCATCGCGACCGCGAGCCCGTCGAGAAACGGAACGAACAAACGAAGGACGACGACCGATGAAAGGCTTGGGCCAATTGATGCGGCAGGCGCAGGAGATGCAGGCGAACATGCAAAAGGCGCAGGAGGAGCTCGCTTCGACCGAGGTCGAAGGGCAGTCCGGCGGCGGCATGGTCAAGGTGACGATGACCTGCAAGCACGAGGTACGCCGCGTTTCGATCGAGCCGAACCTCGTCGGCGAGGACAAGGACATGCTCGAGGATCTCGTCGCCGCCGCGTTCAACGATGCGAGCCGCAAGGTCGAGCAGACCGTGCAGGAGAAGCTCTCGTCGCTGACCGGCGGTCTGATGCTGCCGGAGGGGCTGAAGCTGCCGTTCTGACGAGGACGAGCACCGAGCCGAGTCCGCGATGTCGAACGTCTACTCGCCGCTTCTCAACGATCTGATCCAGGCGCTTCAGTGCTTGCCGGGCGTCGGGCAGAAGTCCGCGCAGCGGATGGCGTTCCATCTGCTCGACCGCGACCGCGAAGCCGCGCGTCGGCTCGCCCGGTCGCTCGAGTCGGCGGCGAACGAGATCCGCCACTGCGAGCGGTGCCGGATGCTCACCGAGGAGCCACTGTGCCGGTTCTGCCGCAGCACTCACCGCGACGGCTCGAAGCTCTGCGTGCTCGAGACACCCGCGGATCTCCTGGCGATCGAGAACTCCGGCGCGTTCGACGGGCGCTATTTCGTGCTGATGGGGCATCTCTCGCCGATCGACGGCATCGGTCCCGCGGAGCTTGGTCTCGATCTGCTCGACGAGCGGCTCGCCGAAGGCGGCATCACCGAGGTCGTCGTCGCGACGAGCGTGACGGTCGAGGGCGACGCGACGGCGCACCTGATCGCGTCGCTCGCCGCGAAGCACAACGTAACCGCCAGCCGAATCGCGTACGGCGTGCCGGTCGGCGGGGAGCTCGAGTTCATCGACAGCGGCACGTTGTCGCGTGCGCTGACGGGCCGCCGTCAAATCGAGACGCCCGAGGCCGAGTTTTGATGTTGTTGGGAGCCTTTTGCCGATGAGCACCGAACGCAATCCGGACTGCCTGTTCTGCAAGATCGTCGCCGGCGAGATGCCGTCTCAGAAGCTTTACGAGGACGACTGGGTTTTCGCGTTCAAGGACATTCGTCCGCAGGCGCCGTTCCACGCGCTCGTCGTGCCGAAACGCCATCTCGCGACGCTGAACGACTTCTCGGACGAGGATGCCGAGCTCGCCGGGCGGCTGATGCTGACCGGGCAGCGCCTCGCCGCGGAGCACGACCTGCCGGGCTATCGCGTCGCGATGAACGTGAACCGCGAAGGAGGGCAGGTGGTGTTCCATGCGCACCTGCACGTGCTCGGCGGACGGCAGATGAAAGGCGAGCTCGGCTGAGCGCGTTGGGCGCCCGTCTTCACCAACGCGAACGGAACTCGTCGACGAGCTCGTATAGCCGCACGTAGCTCTCGTAGCGCTGCTCGCAAATCTCGCCGGCCTCGAGCGCGTCCTTCACGGCGCAGTCGGGCTCTGCGAGGTGTCGGCAGTTGTCGAAGCGGCAGCGGCCGATCCGCTCGCGAAACTCCGGAAAGCCGAGCTGCACCGACGCGGGATCCTCGATGTACGGTGCGTACGCGCGCACGCCGGGCGAGTCGATGACCTCGCCCCCGCCGGGCAGCCGGAACAGCGCCGCGCTCGACGTCGTATGGCGGCCGTGCTCGCCCTTGCCGAGCTCGCCGGTGCTTTGCACTTCTTCGCCGAGCAGCGCGTTCAGCAACGAGGATTTCCCGACGCCGGACTGACCGACGAGCGTGCTGCGCTCGCCGCGAAGCGCGGCCGCGAGCGCGTCGATGCCGCGGCCGTCGGCAACGCTCGTCACGATGACCGGATAGCCCGCCCGGCGATAGCACTCGAGCGGCTCGGCCGGCGGAGCGGCGAGATCCGCTTTGTTCATCACGACGACCGCCGAGAGCCCGGCGAGCTCGGCGGCGACGAGATAGCGATCGACGACGAGCCAGTCCGGCTCGGGCGCGTGCGCGGCGACGGCGACGAGCTGCGTCAGGTTCGTCGCGACGAGCTCGCATCGTCCGCGGCTGTCGATCCGGGTCAGGGTCGATCGCCGCTCGAGCACCTCGGTGACGACCCCGGTCCCGTCGGGGCCCGGCCGCCAAACGACGTCGTCGGCGACGATCGGCTGGAGACGGCGGCTCGCGGTGCCGCAGAGCCAGCGCTCGCCGGCATCGTCCTCGACGGTCACGTGCCGCCGGTATCGCTCGACGACGAGCCCGTGCCGGTTCATCGATGCCGCCCTTCACGCGGCGTCGAGCACGGCTCGTCCGAGATATCCCGGCCGCGACGGAAGCGCACTGTTACAATTCGAGTCACGGAGGGCCTTAGTGAACCGCAGAACCAATCTGGTGTGGATCGATCTCGAGATGACCGGGCTCAACCCGGACGCCGACCGCATCATCGAGATCGCGACCGTGATCACGGACAAGGATCTGATCGTGCTCGACGAGGGTCCGGTCTGCGCGATCCACCAGCCGGACGACGTGCTCGCGGCGATGGACGAATGGAACACGCGCCAGCACAACGCGTCGGGGCTGGTCGAGCGTGTCCGAGCGAGCCGCGTCACCGAGCACGAGGCCGAGCAGCAGACGCTCGCATTCTTGCGTCGTTACGTCGATCAAGGGTCGTCGCCGATGTGTGGCAATAGCATATGCCAGGATCGGCGCTTCCTGGTACGTTATATGCCCGAGCTCGCATCGTTCTTCCATTACCGCAACCTCGACGTGTCGAGCTTCAAGATCGTCACACAGCTTTGGGCGCCGGAGATCGCGGCTCGGTTCGAGAAGCAGTCGACGCACCTCGCACTCGCCGACATTCACGATTCGATCCGGGAGCTGCGCTTCTACCGCGAGCACATCATGAAGATCGGGACGCCGTGACCGGCGCCGCCAATCGCAGCGGAGCGCCGCGGGATCGCCGGCGCTTTCCGTGCCCGACGGTTTCAGTTTCCGACGATATACGTTAGGCTGCACCGCCGTGCCGGCCCGGCCGGCGATGCCGTCGTACCCCGATTGACTCGAGCCAGACCGAAGACCATGCTGCGACTCGCCGCACTCGTCTGCCTATCGCTGATCTCGTTGGCCGGCTACGGCCAGACCCGCTTCGTCACCGACGATGTCCGGATCGAGCTTCGCGCGGGGCCGAGCCTCGAGTATCGGATCCTTCGCTATCTATCGAGCGGCGCCCGCGTCGAGGCGCTGCAGAGCGACGAGGACGCTGGATATACGCGCGTCCGCGTGACTGGGGACGGCGAGGAAGGCTGGGTGCTGTCGCGGTATCTGCAGACGGAGCCGATTGCGCGGGAGCGGCTCCGCGCCGCCGAGCGTAATCTCGAGCAGGCCCGGGCCCGCGTCGGCGAGCTCGAGGCCGAGGTCGCGAGCTTGACCGAAGAGCTCACTCGGACCCGAGCCGAGCTCGAAAGCGCGACGGCGAAAGGCGACGAGGCCGCGAAGCAGCTTGCCGATATCCGCGCCGCGTCCGCGAACGTGATCGCGATTCGCGACGAGAATGAGCAGCTCAAGCGGCGCGCCGCCGAGGCCGAGCAGCGCATCAACCGTCTCGTCATGGAGAACACCGAGCTCGCGAGCGACAGTCGGCAGGATTGGTTCCTCGCCGGCGCCGGCGTGCTCCTCGGCGGCATCGTGATCGGGCTGATTGCTCCGAGCTTGAGGCGCAAGCGCCGCTCGAGCTGGTAGCGGCCGCGCTCGCGGCGACGCAGTTCTGCGCGCCGTGCCGACCCCTTCGTTCGTCACCGTTTCGGCCGGCTCCGCGGGGCGGTTTCCCGCGTCGATTCTCGGCCTCGGGTGCCGAGTTTTGCCGGGCTTGTCAAGCCTTTGTTCTGCCCTAGTGCTTATGGCATTCTCGCTCGCAAGGACGATTTCGATGCATGCCGTAGCAGACAGTTTGATCGTTCCGCAGTGCGTCTACCGGCCCGGCAGCTTCACCGGGCTGATGACGCTCTACGAGAGCAATTACATCAAGCTCGTGAGCTTGATCGAGCCGCTGGCCGTCCAGCGGCCGAAACGTCTTGCGCCGGCTGTCTCGGTGTCGCCCGAGGATTGCGACTTGCATCTGAAGCCCGTCGCTTCCGAGCCGTATACGAGCACGATCAAGCTCACATACTGGTTCGAGGACGAGAACGGCGAGCGCGTCGCGGACCCCGATCTGATGGTCCGCGTCTATCACGACGCGCGGCTCGTCGAGGCCGTGCGCGCGACGGATGCTCACTACCATCACAAGCTCCGGGAGCTCGCGGCGCAGGAAGCCGCGGCGATCCATTCGCTCGAGCTCGGCCGCCGCTGGCGCAACAACATCATGTTGAACAAGTGGCTCGACTACTTGCTCGATATGGGACATAAGTTCGGCTAGCACAGGCCGCATTGCCGCACGGGCCCGGGCGGACGGCTCCGAAGCCGAAATCCCGCACTAAATCACGGTTTTACGCTCGGCGCGAGGCTATAGTCCGTGACGTGATTCGGCTCCTCGCAGGGACCGGGAAGAGCGTTCGCCGCGCAGCCATCAGCCATGATTTTGGGATTCCTCGAGTCGCGTAAGGCGCCGCGGCGTGCCAACGAGCAGCTGCTCAAGCTGTATTGGAATCGCGCGGCCGTGAAGCGCGAGCTCCGCGACTTGCGGCGCGAGCGGTACGAGCTGCTCGACAAGCTCAAGGAGCAGGAATCGGCGATCGCTCGCGCGAGAGAGCAGCTCGAAGGACTCGAGCGGCTGCTGATCAATCCTTTGTCGGCCGCGAATGCGATGGTCTATTTTCAGCTGCGGTACCTGTGGAATACCGCGGCCGAGCGACTCGATCAGTTCGCGTATGATCTCGAGCTGCAGCGAGAAAAGCGCGAGCGCGCGCTTCTTCGCGACGCGGCCCTTGCGAAGCGGGGCCGCCGCCTCGACGCGATCGCCGCGAAGCTCGCGGAGCTCGAGCACAGGCGCGCAGGGTTCGCTGACGAGAAGCACCGGCTCGAGCAGCGGCTCGAGCGCTCGAACTTTCTGTTGCGGCTCGTCCGCGGGCCGCGGCTCAAGCGGCGTATCGCGCAGCTCGAGAAGGGGCGTGCGGTCTTCTCCGACCGCATCGACGAGCTGAAGGACCTCGCGGTGAAAATCGAGAGCGAGCCGTTGCCGGAGCTCGAGGGCTTGAGCGTCGAGAGCCGCCGGCTGATCAACGTCGCGACGATTGCTTTTGCTCAGCACCTGTTCGTGCATTTCGCCGAGCACGATCTCGCGAAGCTGGCGAAGGCGTGCACGGAGCAGCCGGTCGGGGAGATCAAGTTCGGCGACCGTGCGGCATGCGATCGTATGGTCGAGCGTATTCGCGAGAGGATGGTCGCATTGAAGCGCGCGAACATCGCGGACGCGGTGCGCCGGCGCACCGAGCTGCTGATGCCGACGGTGCGCTACCGAAACGATACCGAATCGGTGCCGCTAACCGAATGCTTCGAGGAGATCCCGATCATCGACGCGGAAGCGTCGCGCCGCCCGAGGGACGCGTCGCTTCGTGTCAACGTTCTGATCGACGACTACTGGGAGCTCGTGACGGTGCTGCGCTGACGGGCGCTCGGCTCGACGTTGCTCGCTCGGGCCTCCGCACCCATCGTCACGAGCTGACGGCTTCCGTCCCGAATTCTCGCCATCTCGACCGCGAGGCGCGCCGCCTGGCCGAGCAGGATCTCGCCCGGGATGTCGACGGTGGTGTCGAGATCCTCGAGGCTCGCTAGCGGCTCGAGGCCTTCGGCTTGCCGCCTCGCGTTCTCGCGAGCGAGATGCTCGCGCTCGAGCTGCTCGCGCTCGGCTTTGCGCACCGCCATATTCAGCGACACGGTCTTCTGGCCGCGGATCTGCGCGGCCGCCTGGATCTCCTCGAGCAGATACGCGAAGCCCGGATCGTCCGCGGTCTGCTGCTCGTAGAGCTCGCGCAGCGCCTCGATCGCGGCGTCGAGCGGCGCGGTGTCGGCGGTGTAGCGCGTCGGCTGAATCCGGTCCCAGGGCAGGGCCGTGTCGCGGGTGCTCTCGCCGACGGTGCTCGGGTCGACGCGCGACGGCAGCTCGATGTCGGGGATCACGCCCCGATGCTGCGTGCTTTCGCCGGTCACGCGGTAGTACTTGCCGATCGTCAGCGTCAGTTGCCCGTTCTCCTTGCCGCGCATCACGCGGTCGAGGCTGAACAGGTTCTGGACCGTGCCCTTGCCGAACGTCTGCTGGCCGATCACGATGCCGCGGCGGTAGTCCTGGATCGCCGCGGCGAAGATCTCGGACGCGCTCGCGCTGTAGCGGTCGACGAGCACGACGAGCGGGCCGTCGTAGATCGCCTCCTGCGGGCTCGGATCGTCGAGGACTTGGACGTTGCCGCGCGTCTCCTTCAGCTGGACGACGGGGCCGCCGTCGATGAAGAGGCCGCTGAGCTCGGTCGCCTCGGTCAAGTGACCGCCGCCGTTCTGGCGCAGATCCATCACGAGGCCGACGATGCCTTCCGCCTCGAGCTCGCGAATCAGGCGCGCAACGTCGCGCGACGTGCTCATGTACTCGGTGTCGCCGCGGCTGCGCGCGTTGAAGTCTTGATAGAAGCTCGGCACGGTGATCACGCCGACCTTGAGCTCCTGGCCGTCGACCTCGATCGTCTCGATCGACTTCTTCGCGGCCTGCTCCTCGAGCTTCACCTTGTCCCGCACGAGCGAGATGACGCGCTGCGGCGACCCGGGAGGCGCGCCCGCGGGCAAGACCTGGAGACGCACCGTCGTGCCGCTCGGCCCGCGGATGATCTGCACGACGTCGTCGAGGCGCCAGCCGATCACGTCGACGAGCTCACCGTCCTCGCCCTGGCCGACCGCGGTGATGCGGTCCTCGGGCTTGAGCTGCCCGTCGATCTGCGCGGGGCCGCCGGGGATCACGTTGACGACCTTGACGTAGTCGTCCTCGTTCTGGAGCGACGCGCCGATGCCGTCGTACGAAAGGCTCATCTGGATCCGGTACTCTTCGCTCTGCCGCGGCGACAGGTAGCTCGAGTGCGGATCCATCGTTTGCGCGACGGCATTCATGAATGTCTCGAAGACATCGTCGGCCGTCAGCTGCGTGATTCGCTTGTAGAGGTTCTCGTAGCGCTGGGTCAGGAGCTCGGCCGTCTCGTCCCAGGTCTTGTCGGTCAGCATCAGGTTCAGCGCGTCGGACTTGACCTTCTTGCGCCAAACCTCGCGCATCTCCTCCTCGGAGACCGGCCAAGGCAGCTCGGTGCGATCGAAGCGAAACTCCTCGTCGATCGTGAAATCCGGCTCCGTTTGGAGCAGCTCGAGCGCGTAGCTCACGCGCTCGCGCGTGCGCTCGCGAAATAGATTGAAGATCTCGAAGACCGGCTCGAGCCGCCCGGACTTCGCGCGATCGTCGAGCTCGTAGCGGTAGCGGCCGAAGCCTGCGACGTCGCTCGCGAGAAAATACATCCGGCTGCCGTCGAGGGCGTCGAGGTAGCGGTCTAGGATCGCGGAAGAGTAGTGATTGTCGAGATCGGGCCGCGAGAAGTGGAACTCTTCGATCAGCTTCGTGACGCTGCGACTGATATCCGGGTGCTTGTCCGCCATCGAGAGCGGCGCAGGAGGGTCCTCGAGCGTCGCCGAGGCTGTGAGGCTGGCGCACGCGAGCGCGGCGCCGATCAAGAGCGGACGGAGAAGTTCCCTCACAATACCTCCTCGAAGCACGGTTGCCGGCTTGCAGAGTGTTGGTTAAGTTTCGGGCCGAAGTTCGGCCGAATCAAGCCTGCCCCCGTCGGGGCCGGCAAGGAAGCTAAGGAATTCAGGACGATATGCGGCCATCAGTCATTTTGCTCGGATTCGTGCTGGGAACGGCGGTGTCGATCCTTTTCTCGCTGGTCGGCGTGGCCGTGATCTTTCTCGTGCTCGGCTCCGAGTACCCGAGAGTTCGGGCGGAAGCCGACTCGCTGTGGACGAGCCTCGGATTCTTCGCGCTTTTGACTCTATTTGCCGCACTGAGTTTCTACGGTGTGCTGAAGAAGCGTCCGTGGCGAGCCGCGGCGCTCGTTCCGATGACGATCATGCTCGGGATCATCGGCTGGTATTACTGGCCCTGATTCCCGTCCGACGAGCTTAGCAGCGCGCCGCGCGAACGCGTGCGTCCATGCACGGAGAGTGTGAGCGCGTTCACTGCGGGACGCGAGGGGCGCGCCGCGGAGCGAAGCGGAGAGGGGGCTCGGACGGGAGCGTTGCGGGCGGCGCATCGAGCGACGGCCGGTCACCGGCTTCGGGCGACGGCGATCGCCGCCCGAAACAGCTGGATCACGACGTACGGGCTCAGCACGAGCATCCACGCCGGCCAGCTGCCGTTTCCTAGCCCGTCCCAGATCGCACCGATCAGCCCGCCGACGCCCCCGTCGCTTTCGTACTCGCCGATGACGAGCTGTCCGACCCAGTACACCGCGACCGGCAGCGCGACGAGTCCGAACGCGAGCAGCGCCATACCTAGAGCTAGCTCGAATTTTAGGCTGGAAGTTATTGTATGTGCAGTTGATTTTTTTTGGGGCACGTGATCTGCGGTCCGTGTGTGGAACGAGTTGTCCAGCGGCGCGAGTATGCCATGCCGCATCGATGGGCCCAATGCATCGGGGGGAGGCGAGTCGACGGCCGCGCGGGGCGCCTCGGCCCGGCTGCGCGAATCGCCGTCGTGCTCGGGTGGAGTCAGCCGACGCGGTCCGAATCGGCCGACGCGGGTTCGATACGCTCGGCCGGCGACGGCCGGGGCCGGGTTCGACGCCCCGCGTCGAAGCCGTTCGCCGCTTCGGGCTCGCTCCGCCGTCGCTCGAGCAGGAGGCGGGCCGCCGCGAGCTCGGCGGCGAGCTTTTCGGCTCGTTCCGCCTCGGCGTCGGCGCGCATGCGCTCTCGGCGCTCGCGCGCGATACGCTGCTCGAGCTCGCGCTCGAGCTCGCATACTTTCGCGCGCTCTTCGCCGAGCCGGTCCGAAAGCTCGAGCCAATGCGCGCGGCGAGCGTCGACATAAGCGGCGAGGGCGGCCGCCTGCTCGCGGCTCTGCTGTAGCGCCGTCTCGGCGGCCGCGAGATCGGCCGGCCGGCCGGCGCTCGCCGCGCCGGTCTCGGCCGCGCGGGCTTCGAGCTCCCGCACGCGCCGGGTCTGTGCCGCGAGCCGTTCCTCGATCCGCCGATGCTCGGCGAGCGCCTCGGCCAATCGAGCCTCCGTTTCCCTCAGACGCTCGCTCGCGGCGCCGAGCCGCTCGCCGAGGAGGCGCAGCGACTCGTCCCGGCGCGCGACGGCCGCGCGCGTCGCGCGCAAGCGCTCGTCGAGCGATGCGAGCCGTTCGTTCCGGTCCTCGAGCATCGCCTCGAGCGCGGCGATCTGCGCCTCGAGGCGCGCCGTCTGCGCGAGCTCGGCCGAGTCGGTGCGAGACAGTGCGGTCCCGTCGACGTGCGACGCCGCGGCCGCGTCGATGTGCGGCCGCGCGAGGTCGATCGGGATCGCGGCGGTCGCATCGAGGGTCGGCCCGCCGGCGAGCGAGCCGTTGCCCGCCGCCGCGCGAAGATCGGCCGGCGGCCAACCCGCGGCATCGAGGTCGACGACGTCACGCTCCGACAGGACCGGCAGCTCGTCCGTCGGACTGTTATCGACGGGCAGTTCAGGTTCTTTTGTCATCAGTCGCTTATTGCTAAGTCTTAAGCGCGAATCTCGGAGTTCGTGTCGCGCCGGCGGATCCGCCACGGCCTCGACGCCGAAGCCCGCCGGTCAATGGGCCGGCACCGTGCGATCCCTCGCCCAAGCCCGCAGCGCGTCGATTCGCTCGGCCATCAGCACCGAGAGCGGCTTCGTCTTCTGCACCTCGGCGAGCACGTGCTCGCCCGACGGGGGTTGTCGAAGCGCCTGAGCGGCATAGAGCGCCGAGACGACGCTCTGCTCGATCTCCGCGCCGGAGAAGCCCTCGGTCGCCTCGACGAGGCGCGGCAAGTCGAACCGCTCGGGCGGGAGTCCGCGCTTCTTCAGGTGGAGTCGAAAGATCTCGATGCGCTCGGTCGGCGTCGGCAGGTCGACGAAGAAGATCTCGTCGAATCGGCCTTTGCGCACGAGCTCGGGAGGCAGCTCGTGGACGTCGTTCGCAGTCGCGACGAGCAGCACGTGCGACCGCCGTTCCGCCATCCACGTCAGCAGGCTGCCGAGAATGCGCCTCGACGTGCCGCTCTCGTCGTGGCCCGTCGCGAGTCCCTTCTCGATCTCGTCGAGCCACAGCACGCACGGGCTCATGACCTCGGCGAGACGCAGCGATTCCCTGAGGTTGCGCTCGGTCTCGCCGTGGTACTTGTTGTACAAGGTCCCGAAGTCGAGGCGAAGCAACGGGGCCTGCAGCGTGCCGGCGACGGCTTTCGCGGCGACGCTCTTGCCGCAGCCCTGCACGCCGATCAGCAGAATGCCCTTCGGCGGATCGAGCGCGCCCCATCCGTCCGCGGAGAAGGCGATCCGGCGCTGCTCGACCCAGGTCTTCACGTTCCGAAAGCCGGCGACGTCGGAGAACGCGGATGTGTCGTACTCGAAGGCGAGCACGCCGCCGTCGTTGAGCAGGCGGTATTTCGCAGCCATCACGGCGGGGAGATCGTCGTCCGTGATCGCGCCGTCGTGAACGACCGCGTTCCGGGCGAGGCGCTCGGTATCCGCATGCGAGAGGCCGCTCAGGTTGCGGATAAGCAAATCAAGCGCATGCGGGTCGATCTTGATGTTCTTTCCAGGGTAGGCTCGGCGGTAGTCCGCGACCACTCCGTCGACGATCGCGCGGCGTTCCGCGGCATCGGGCAGACGAACGTCGAAGCGTGCGGCGACGGGCTGCAGCTCGGGCGGAATCTCGATCGCATGGCTCACGAGGACCAGCGCCGTGCGCGTCCGCGCCGCGTCGAGCGCGATATCTTTGATCAAACGGACATTCACCGGATCACCCAGGAACGGGTGAAAGTCGAGCATCGCGTAGATCCCCGGCTGCGCGACCGCTCTGATGTGGCGTAGCACGTCGGTCGGCGCCGCATTGTGACGCTGTGTGCCGAGATCGGCATCGAGGCGTTTCAGCCCGTCGGTAATCGACCAGCGGAACAACGGGCGCCGCTCGCGAGCGGATCCGGCGATCCGCTCGAGTGTCTCGAGGAAACGGGTCTCGTCCTTCGTCTCGACGACGATGACGGGCGGGCCGGATTCGAGGAGCAGCTTGAGATCGTGACGCTCGTTCATGCGCGGCGCTCGGGAGGCTGCGCATGAGTGTAGGCGCGCGCGCCGCTTCGGCCAAATGCGCCGGCCGGGATCGCGGGCGGCGTCAGCCGGTGCGGCTCAGCTTGCCTCCGGCCCCGCGCCGTAGCCTTCCGGCGTCGTCAGGAACTGGCGGATCTGCTCCGTGAGCCCTCGGCACGCATGCGCCTGCGGGCGGGCGATGAACGGCAGCGGGATCACGATCGCCGGCATCACCGAGCGGCCTTTGACATCGGCGTGAATCGTCCCGGCCGACGACAGCTCCTTGATGTCCCAGACGGTCGCATCGTAGCGGGCATCGTCCTCCCACCACGCGAGCCCCATGCAGCCTGCTCCGCCGACCCCGGCGGCGCACGTGATGCCGCCGCCGCTCGCGACGCGGTCCGTCGAGCCGTCGAGCCAGATCAGGAATCGGACGCCGGTCTCGCGGACCTGCTCCATGACGCCGGGACGCTCGAGCAGCTTCGTGAGATCGTCGGTGCTGAGCGGCGCCATCGACGGCTCGAACCATGGATACATCCTGTCCTCGAACTCCGAGGACGAGTGCACGGCGATCCGCTCCTTGCCCTTCGACAGCGAATCACTGATGCAGTCGATGAAATCCTGCTCGGCCTCGTGATTCGCATGGTGCCTGCGGGCGAGAATCACGACCGCCTCACCGTCGTTGAGCACGGCGTCGGTTTGCTTGTAGGGTTCCATGCGCGACGTGACGCCGCACGAAGCGAGCAGCGGAGCGATCAGCAGCCCGAGGACCGCCGTGCGCCGCGCGCTCGATCCCACGTTTCGGCGGAGGCTGGGCCTAGAGGCTCTAGCTGCCGAGGTCGGCGGACAACGCAGCTTCATCCTGTCTCTCCTGTAGCCAATAGCTCACGTCGGGCTGCTCGGCGAACTTCGTCGAGATCGCCGCGCCCACCTCGCGCATCGCGATGATCGCAGCCCGGCGGACCGAATCCTCGCGTCTGCCCGTCAGCTCCGCTTTCCCGTAGCCGCTGACGGGCCATTCCGTGACCACCGAGCCATCCGGCTCGTAGAGCGTGAGGAGATACTGCATCCACACCTCGACGAACTCGTCGCGCTCGCCGATCGGTACGTCGAATTCGAATTTCTCGAGCCGCGGACGAATCACGCCGTCGAGGGAGCCGCGCAGCGACGGTGCGACCGGAACCTGATCGACGGTGCGCGTCTCCGCGAACATTCGCTCGAACAGCGGAGAGAGCAGCGCGAGGTTCGCATCGCCGAGATCGATCGTCCACGCCGATTGCTGCGGCAGCGCTTCCACGTGCACGAAGTTCTGCAGCTCCTCGTCGAGGAGGACGCCCATCCTGACCGGCAGCGGCTGAACCAGCGGCGTGGGAAACTGCGCATCGACGACGACGGACGAGACGCATGCGCCGAGCAGGCCGGCCGTTGCGATCAGCGCCCATCGGGAATACGTGCTGGACGTGGTTCGCATCAACGCTCGATACACCTGCCGGCCCCGCGGCCGGCTCGTCGTAGAACACTATCACCGAAAGTCGCGGCCAGAAAGACCGCTCGGCTGCGGGGCGGGCGGGGGCACGGGCGGGACGGCACGGCCTGCAGCGGCCGACGGTGCGTGCGTGCTTCGGCACTCACCGTCGGCCGCGCAGCCGGACGTCGTCAGCGCTTCGTTCCGCACCGCACGCTGCGGATCAGGCAGTCGTGCGCCCTCCCGAGCGGCGCGAAGCGTGTGTTGACGTCTCCCCCGTGTTCGCTTCCGGCGTGCGCGGCGAGCCGCGACGCGTCGTGATAGCTGCATCCTGTAGCACAAAAACGCGATTGTCGTCAAAGTGCGACGCGACGGTCCGCGCCGCGTCGACGATTGGCCCAGGTGTGGTACGGCCGCCGCGGTCGCACGCGCGCAACTCGCGTCGGCCGGGCGCCCGGCCGCGGTCGAGCGCGTGCTAAGCTAGCGCTCCGACGAACGGAGCGCGCCGCCGGACGGAGGGAAGCCGAAGTGATTCGCATCCGCGAAACGAGCGCAGCGGGGCTCGCGGTCGTCGCGGGCCTCGCGTTCGCGCAGCCGGCCCAGGTAGAGGCTCCGGACGACGTCGCGCTCTACGAGATCGACGCGGACCGCTCGGAGCTGTATTGGCGAGTCTATCGGGCCGGCACGTTGGCACGCTTTGGACACAACCACGTCGTTTCCGCCGGGGACATGACCGGGAGGGTGCTGCTGCATCCCGAGCTCGAGCTGTCCCGATTCGAGATCGAGATCCCGGTCGAGCGGCTCGTCGTCGACGATCCCGAGCTGCGCGCGAGAGAGCGCGAGCACTTCACGAGCGAGCCGTCCGACGAGGACATCGAAGGGACGCGCCGCAATATGCTGAGCGACGCGGTGCTCGACGCGGAGCGTCATCCGTCGGTGCGGATCACCGGGACCGGCCCGACGGTCCACGCCGGCGAGGAATCGCTCGAGGTCATCGTTGAGCTGCTCGGGCGCTCGATTCCTCTGACGATTCCGACGCGGGTCCGAACGCGCGGCGAGACGCTCGAGGCCGCCGGAGCGTTCACGCTGACGCACGAGCAGCTGGGCATCGAGCCGTTCAGCGCGTTGATGGGCGCGCTCAAGGTCGGCGAGCCGCTCGATTTTTCCTACCGTATCTCGGCGCGGCGAATAGAGTGAGCTTCGAAGTCATCGGCGAAATCCTCGGGCGCGCCGTCGCCGAAGGCGAGATCCCCGGAGCGGTCGCGCTCGTCACCGATCGCCGCGGAGTCGTTCACGAGTCCGCGGCCGGGCTCGCGTCCGTGTCCCGCGGGGACGCGATGAGCCCGGAGACGGTGTTCCGCATCGCGTCGATGACGAAGCCGGTCACCAGCGTGGCCGTGCTGATGCTTCGCGAGGCCGGCCAGCTCGATCTCGACGACGCGCTCGCGCGGCACGTGCCGGGCTTCGAGCAGCCGCCCGTTCTCGTGTCGTTCGACGAGACGACCGGCGACCGCGTCGTGCGCCCGGCGAGCCGCGCGATCACGATTCACGACCTGCTGACGCATACGTCGGGTTTCGGCTATTGGTTCCTGAACCGGGAAATACTCGTCGTCTCCGAAGGGCGCATCGAGCACTTCGGCGCGCCGTTCCTGATGCACGATCCCGGCGAACGGTTCTCGTACGGGATCAGCACGGATATCGTCGGGCTCCTCGTCGAGCCGGTATCGGGTCTGCCGATCGAGCGCTTCTTCGAGGAGCGCATCACCGGTCCGCTCGGTATGCGGGATACGCGGTTCGAGCCGCCGTCGGCACCGGGTCGGACCGCGGGGCTGCATACGCGTCAGGGCGGCAGGCTGATCGATTCGCCGAACGGCGTTCGCGCGGAGCAGCCGCGCGGAGGCGGGGGGCTTTTCTCTACGGCGCGCGACTATGCCGCGCTGATCCGAATGCTGCTGAACGACGGCGTTGCCGACGACGGCACCCGGCTGCTGTCGCCGGAGTCGGTCCGCTTGATGACGACGAACCGGATCGGCTCGCTGTGGGCGCCGATCCAGCGCTCCGTGTTCCCCGAGCGAACGCTCGATTTCGCTTTTCTCGACGGCACCCAGAAGTTCGGCTTCAACCTGATGGTCGAGACCCGCGATCGGCCCGGAGGCCGATCGGCCGGGAGCTGGGCCTGGGCAGGCATCTTCAACACGTATTTCTGGGGCGATCCGCGAGCCGGCATCGGCGCGGTGCTGCTGATGCAGATGAGCCCGTTCTGCGCGCCGGCGTGCTTACGGCTTGCCGTGGATTTCGAGCACGCGGTCTACCGCGCGCTCGGCTGACGTTCCGCGGGACTCGTATCAGTTATCGTCCTCGACGGCTTCGCCGACGGCCGCGCCGGCGCCCGCCGCGACAAGATAACCGCATCCCTGCACGGATAGTACGGCGCCCGAGATCAGTAGCCAGCCAATCCATCGTTTCAGCATTGCGAATCTCCGCGTGATCGATCGCAACGGTGCAAGCGCCATGCCACCGGACGCCGGCGCGTGCGTAAGCGGCTCGGGTGCCGCGAGATTGCGTGAAACCGAGATCAGGTTCCGCTGAGCACGGCGTCGCTATACACTCGGGACGCTGCGCGTGCGGGCGAGAGCCGGTCGACGCGGCGTGGAGCGGTGGGCGTCGACCGGCTCCGCAAAGGGGGTTTTAAGACGCAGAGATATTCGGGGAGGCTTGATCATGGCGGTCGATTTCAGGGGACATCCGATGTTTCCGCGGGGCTTCAACAGCCCGACGCGGTTCGAGGCGGACGTCTACGACTGTGAAGTGTGGGGAGAGATTCCCTCGGATATCGAAGGCACGTTCTATCGTGTGCAATGCGATTTCGCCTATCCGCCTCCGCACAACGAATGGATGACCGGCTTCAACGGAGACGGCCACGTCAGCGCGTTCCGCTTCGCGAACGGCTCGGTCGATTTCAAGTGCCGCTACGTGAAGACCGACCGGCTGATGGCCGAGCGCCGCGCGCGCAAGCGCCTCTGGGGCGTCTATCGCAATCATCTGACTGACGATCCTTCCGTCGCCAACGTCGACCGCGGCGCGGCGAACACGCATATCTACTGGCACAGCGGTAAGCTGCTGGTGCTGAAGGAGGATGCGCTCCCGTATCACATCGACCCGGTCACGCTCGAGACGTACGGCCGCTGGGATTTCCACGGCAAGTGGACCGCGGACAGCATGTCGGCGCATCCGAAGGTCGATCCGGTCACCGGCGAGATGATCGCATACAGCTACCAGGCGAAAGGTCCGCTGACGGACGATATCGCGGTCTACACGATCAGCCCGCAGGGGCACATCACGAACGAGGTCTGGCTGAAATCGCCGTATCTCGGGATCATTCACGATATCGCGATCACGCAGAAGCACATCCTGATTCCCGTGATCGCGCGCACGACGAGTCTCGAGCGGCTCCAGGCCGGCGAGCCGATGTGGGAGTGGGACGGCAGCCTGCCGACGATGGTCGGCGTCTTGCCGCGCGACGGCGACGCGAAGGACGTGCGCTGGTTCCGCGGGCCTTCGCGGAATACGCTGCACTTCCTGAATGCCGTCGACCAGGGCAATAAGATCACGATGGAGCTTCCGGTCTCCGACCTCGAGCGCTCGCCGTCGCAGATCAAGCGTTGGACGTTCAACCTCGCGTCGAAGGACGACCGCTTCGAGGAGGACGTCGTCTCGACGGCGAACGGCGTGCTCGCGCGTATGGACGACCGCTATCTGTCGCTGCCGTACCGTTACGGTTATGTCGGCCATCGCGATCCGTCGAAGCCGTACGACACGGCGCGCGGCGGCGATATGGCCGGCCGCGTGACGAACTGCTATCAGCGCTTCGACCTGCACGGCGGGCCGACCAAGACGTTCTTCGTCGGCGAGACGCAGAGCCTCCAGGAGTGCGGCTTCGTGCCGCGCAAGGGCAGCACCGAGGAAGGCGACGGCTACCTGATGGGCGTCGCGAGCAACTACGCGGAGATGGCGTCCGAGCTCCACATCATCGATGCGCAGCGGCTCGAGGAGGGCTCGATCGCGGTCGTGAAACTGCCGTTCCGGCTGCGCTCGGGCACGCACGTGAATTGGTTCTCGGCGGCCGAGCTCGCCGAGCAGAGGGCGTCGGTATGAATCGCCGCGACTTCCTGCAGAGGACCGCGCTCGCCGCGGGCGGACTGACCGTCTCGGTCGCGTTGCCGTGGGTCGCCGAGGTCGGCGCAGCCGAGCCGCTCCTCGCCGAGCTCGCCGACTGGACGATCGACGATATGTGGGGCGTCTATCCGCGCTATGCGGAGCCGATCGGCTATGCGCGGCCCGAGACGCCTCGAATCGTGTCGGCCGCGGCCGCGGCCGCGGGCTCGATCGACGCGCTCTTTTACGCGTAGCGACGACTTCCTTTTGCTGCCGCTGCGGCGCGCGGAGCGGCCTTCGCTCCGCGCGCCACGCGGCTTCTCCTTCTTCCGGTCGGCCGGACCGTCCTTAACCGTGTCTTTGCTCGCCGCGGCGTCGCGCCGGCACGTGCGTCTGGCCGCGTGCCGGGGCGCGCTGCCATTCCGCTCCCCGGCTTTTCCGTGCCCGTTCGGGCGACCGCGGAGCCGCAGCGCGCGGGCGCGTCGGTATTGCTGTCTGTGCTGGTAAGATTGGGCCCGGCACTGCTTTCACCGCGATACAACAAGAGCCGCGTGCGCCAAGGGGGAGACTTGCCGCCCGGCAATCCAGGAGGAGCCACGATGAGCAATACCGCGGAGACGCCATTGCCCGAGCGCGCGAGACGCGTCGGCGAGATCGCACGCGAGCATGCGGCGTACGGCGACGAGCACGGCCGGCTGGCCGAGCCGGTCGTCGAGGCGCTGCATCGAGAGGGACTGTTCGGGATGTGGGTGCCGCGCTCGATTCGCGGCGGCTACGAGCTCGATCCGCTTTCGTCGCTTCAGGTCATCGAGAACGTCGCATACGGCGATCCGTCGGCCGGCTGGGTGCTGATGGCGTCCGCGCTCGCGATCGGCACCGGTGCCGCGTACCTCAAAGACGAGGCGGTCGAGGAGCTGTTCGGGGGCGAGCGCATGCCGGTGATCGCGGGGCAGGGAACGCGTCCCGGCAAAGCGGTGCCGCACGACGGCGGCTATCGGCTGAGCGGAGCATGGAGCTTCGCGTCCGGCATCAAGCACGGCACGCATATCCATACGCTCGGGGTCATCGAGACGACCGGCGAGCCGAGAATCTTCGTGCTGCCCGTCGGTCAGGCGAAGCTGATCGAGAACTGGGACGTGCTTGGCCTGCGCGGCACCGGCAGCATCGACTACACGATCGATAACGCGTACGTTCCGGAGGCGTACACGCATAACTCGATCACCGAGGAGCCGCTGCGCGGCGGCAGCCTCTATACGATCGGCATCATCGGCTTCGCGGGCATCGTCCACGCGGGCTGGGCCTGCGGCATCGGACGGCGCATTCTCGACGAGCTTCGCGCGGTCGTGCAGGAGAAGGCCGGACGGCCCGGCACGATCGCGGACAGCGCGAGCTTTCAGGAGCAGTTCGCGAATGCGGAAGCCGTGTATCGCGCCGCGCGTGCGTTCGTCTACCAGACCTGGTCCGACGTCAGCGAGACGCTCGATCGCGGCGAGCGGCTGTCCGTCCGGCAGCATTCGCTGATCCGTCTCGCGCTCGCCCACTCGACATGGTCGTCGCATCATGCCGCGGCGTTCGCGTACAAGGCTGCCGGCACGCTCGCGCTGCGCTCGGGAACGCTGCAGCGGCTGTTTCGGGACATGAATGCCGGCACGCAGCACATCACGTCGGCGCCGCCGGTTTACAACGCGATCGGCCGCGAGCTGCTTGGGCTCGCCGAGGGCAAGCGTTGGCAATTCCTGAATCTCGTCGACGCTTGAACGCCGCGAATCGATTCGAGAGGGGGGCGTAGTGAGATCACGGTACGGTGCCGGTCGGCTCGCGAGCCGCTGGTCGGCATGGTTGTGCACGTTCGCGCTCGCTCCGGCGCTCGCGCAGCCGCAGCCTTCGGTCGGCGCACGGCTCGATCGTCTCGAAGCGGAGATCGAGGCCGCCGAGAGCGTGTCCGCGATCAAACGGCTCCAGCGCGCTTACGGCTACTACCTCGACAAGGGCATGTGGGCCGATCTCTCCGAGCTCTTCACCGAGGATGCGGTCGCGAACTATCCGGCGGGCGTCTACGTCGGCAAGGAAAGCATCACGCGCCATCTGTATCTCAACGTCGGCGGCGGCGAGGTCGGCGAGATCGGGCTCGGCGACGGCCGTCTCTACAACCACATGAGCATCCAACCCGTCGTGCACCTCGACCCCGGCGGCGAGACGGCCAAGGGCCGCTGGCGCGCGCTCGCGATGTTCGGCGGCTACGGCGGTGCGGCGATGTGGGCAGAGGGCGTGTATCTGTTCGAGTACGCGAAGGAAGGCGGTGTCTGGAAGATCCGTTCGCTCGACTACCACTCCGGCTTCGGCGCGCCGTACGAGACCGGCTGGGTCGCGCCGGACGAGCCCCGAGCGTCGGCGCCCCGCGGGACGTTGGCGCATCCCCCCGACCGGCCGCGGAACATGGAGTGCGAAGGCTTCCTCGACGCGTGCATCGCGCCGTTCCACTACGAGAATCCCGGCAGCGGATCGGGCGGCCGCGTGTGGAGCACGGCGGAGGTGCGCCGCGGCGAGGCGCGCGGCGAGCAGAGCGACGGGGAGCGGCTTGCGAGGCTTGCGCTCCGCGCGAAGCGCCTCGCGGCCGAGCAGGCCGTCGAGAACCTGATCGATGTCTACGGCTACTATTTCGATCGCCGTCTATGGGATCACGTCGCCGATCTCTTCACCGACGACGGGACGATCGAGATGGGCCTACGCGGCGTCTATGTCGGCAAGGCCCGGATCCGCGCGTTTCTCGATCTCCTGGGGCCCGCGGGACTCTCCGACGGCGAGCTCTTCGACCACGTGCAGCTTCAGCCGATCGTTACCGTGTCCGCCGACGGGCGGACTGCGAAAGCGCGCAGCCGCACGCTCGCGATGACCGGCGTTCACGAGAGCCACGGCGAGTGGAGCGAAGGCATCTACGAAAGCACGTTCGTCGACGACGGCGGCGTGTGGAAGTTCAAGTCGCTGCGCTACTACCCAACGTTTATCTCGGATTACGAGCTCGGCTGGGCGAAGGACGCGAAGCCCGCACCGGGGCCGAGCGAGAGCTTGCCGCCGGACCGTCCGCCGACCGACCGCTACGAGATCTACCCGAAGGCGCACATTCCGCCTTATCACTACGTGAATCCGGCGACCGGCCGGCCGCCGCAGTATCCGACCGGCGCAGGTCAGCCGAACGCATCCGCGGTGGCCGCCGTGCTCGAGCCGGTGGCGCCTGTGCGCTCGCCGCTGATGGCTGACGTTCCGGACGACGACGGCCTCGAACCGTTGCTCGCGGAGACGGAGCGCGTCGTCGCACGCGTCAAGGACTATCACGAGCTCGAGAACCTGCAGAACGCATACGGCTACTATCTCGACAAGAATCTGTGGAACGATCTTGCGGATCTTTTCGCCGAGGACGGCTCGATGGAGCTCGCGCAGCGCGGCGTTTACGCGGGCCGCGAGCGCGTGCGCCGCTTCCTGTTCGAAGTGTTCGGCCCGGAAGGACCGCAGCCGGGGCGGCTCGGCAACCACGTGCAGATGCAGCACGTGATCCACGTCGCGCCGGACGGCGCTAGCGCGAAGATCCGCTCGCGAATGATGCAGCAGCTCAGCTTCGGCCGAGGCGCGTCGCTCGGCGCGGCCGTCTACGAGAACGAGGCGGTCAAGGAAGACGGCGTCTGGAAGCTGCGAAAGGTGCACGCGTTCAACACGTGGACCGCGAGCTACGACGGCGGCTGGATCACGAGCCCGGGGCGCCGCGTGCCGGGTCCGAGCGAGCGTTTTCCGCCGGATCGGCCGCCTAGCTTCGAATTCGCGATGTTCCCGAGCGTCTACGAGATTCCTTTTCACTACGACAATCCGGTCAGTGGCCGGCCCGCGTATCCGCGCGCCGGCTCCGCCGCCGCCATCGACGAATCGGGCTGAGCGGCAACGCTTCGCGCTTCGCTCGGGGTCGGACGATCGATCGTCCGAAACCGTGTTTCCGCAAGACCGGTTTACTACCGAGCTCGCTCCAATCACGTTCGCGAGCGCGCCGCGCTACGCCGCGGCCGCTCGCATCGGCGTCCGCCTTGGCACGTGGATTGCACAAGGAGCGCTCACGGAACGGGAATGAAGATCGAAGACGAAAGGAGCGAGAGGATGACCAGGTTTACGTATAGCGGCTGCTTGTTCGCGGTCGCGTTCGCCGCGAGCGGCGCCGTGCTCGCGCAGCAAGTGTGCGAGCAAGACATCCAGCAATTGGAGCGCGAAGCTCAGGCTAGCATGCTCGACCAGCAGACCGAGCTCGAGCTGCGACAGCTGATGACTGCGGCTCGTAGCGCGACCGATCAGAACTGTCAGCAGATCGTGTCCGAAGCGCGCGATCGGCTGTCGGCCGCGCAGAGCGCGCAAGGGCCGCAAGTCGCGCAAGCGCAACCGGGCGAGCCGTCCCGGGCGGCGCCGTCGCAGCAGCCGAGCGAGTCGTCGCTACAGGGACAGACGCCGCAGCAGCAAGCACAGGCGAGCGAGCAGCGGCCGCATGCGTCGCAACAGCAGGCGCAGTCAGCGCAGCAGCAGCCGCATGCGTCGCAGCGCGACGCGCAGCCGTCACAGAGCGACGACACGACCGATATTCAGGTCGAGCAGCGAGCTGCGCAGGTCGAGGTCGATCCGGCGTCGCCGCAGGTTGAGGTCGAGCAGCCCGCGCCGCAGGTTCAAGTCACACAGCCGGATCCGGAGGTCACGATCCGTCAGCCCGAGCCCGAGGTCACCGTCGAGCAGCGAGAGCCGCAGGTCGAGGTGCAGCAAGCGGACCCGCGCGTGACCGTGCGTCAGCCCGAGCCGGAGGTCACGGTGCAGCAGCCGGATCCGGAGGTCACGGTCGAGCAAGCCGAGCCCGAGGTGACCGTGCAGCAGGCGCAGCCCGAGGTCAGTGTCGAGCAGGCCGATCCCGAGGTTCAAGTGAGCCAGGCGGAGCCGGAGGTCACGCTTCGTCAGGGCGGGCAGCCCGAGTCAGCGGCGCAGCAGGCCGAGCGGCAGCGGCTCGCCGAGCAGCAGCAGCGTGCCGGAGAGCGGCGCGCGGGACAGCAGCGGCCGGAGCAACAGCAGTCACCGCACCAAGGGCAAAGCGTGGGCGCGCTCGAGACCGACCAGCTCGTCGGCGAAAGCGTTCATTCGACCGACGGCGATGCGATCGGAGAGATTTCCGGCGTCGCGCAGTCGCGCCAGGACAGCGAGATGCACGCGCTCGTCGACGTCGGCGGCTTCCTCGGAATCGGGCAGCGGACCGTCGCATTGCCGGTCTCGCGTCTCGAGGTCGACCAAGACGGCAACCTCATGACGCGGATGACCCGCGAGGAGCTCGAGAGCCTGCCCGAGTACGATTCGCAGCAATACGCCGAGATCGAGGACGAGGGGCGCATCCTGCGCTGACCGTTGCGCACGAAGCGGGCGGCATCCTCGGCTGAGGATGCCGCCTCATGCTCGATGAGCGCGAAGACAGTGATGCGCGAAGAGATCGTCACGCGATCGATCGACACGATCCGCGTGCTCGCGATGGATGCCGTGCAGCAGGCCCGCTCGGGTCATCCGGGCACGGCGATGGCGCTCGCGCCGATTGCTTATCTGCTCTATCGGCGCGTGATGCGTTTCAACCCGAAGAATCCCGATTGGCCGAATCGGGATCGGTTCGTCCTTTCGGCCGGCCATGCGTGCATTCTTCAATACGCCGCGCTGCATCTCGCAGGGTATGCGTTGCCGCTCGAGGAGATCCAGCGCTTCCGGCAGTGGGGCTCGGAGACGCCCGGGCATCCGGAGCACTTTCTGACGCCCGGGATCGAGACGACGACGGGGCCGCTAGGGCAAGGCTTCGCGAACGCCGTGGGCATGGCGATGGCCGAGCGCGTGCTCGCGCAACGCTACAACCGCCCGGGCTCGGAGATCGTCGCCCATCGAATCTACGTGATCGCGTCCGACGGCGATCTGATGGAGGGTGTCTGCCAGGAGGCCGCGTCGCTCGCCGGAGCGTTCGGTCTCGGCAAGCTGATCGTGCTGTTCGACGATAACCGCATCACGATCGACGGCCCGACTGCGTTGTCGTGGGATCACGAGGACAAGGAGAAGCGGTTCGCGGCCCACGGCTGGCACGTGCAGCACGTCGACGACGTGAACGATCTCGCTGCGCTCGAGGCAGCGCTCGATGCCGCCCGCGACGCGGACGATCGCCCGTCGCTGATCCGGGTCCGAAGCCGTATCGCGTACCCGGCGCCGAACGCGCAAGATACCGCGAAGGCGCACGGAGCGCCGCTCGGCGACGACGAGGTGCGCGCGACGAAGGCGCTGCTCGGCTTCGACCCGGACCGGCGGTTCATCGTGCCGCGCGACGTAGCGAGGCATATGGATGCGACGGAGCGGGGCGCACGGCTCGAGGCCGAATGGGCGCAGCGTTTCGACGCGTGGCGCGATGAGCACCGCGACCTTGCGGCGGATTGGGATCGTGCATGGGCCGGCCGGCCGGCGCCGAACTGGGTTGACGCGCTGCCCGCGTTCGAGCCCGGCGAGAAGATCGCGACGCGCGCGGCCGGCGGCAAGATCATGCAGGCTTTCGGCCGCTACGTGCCGACGATGGTCGGCGGCGCGGCCGATCTCGTCGAGTCGACGAAGACGGCGTTCGAAGGCGCGGGGCAGTTCGCGCGGCGCTACGCCGGGCGCAACGTGCCGTTCGGTGTGCGCGAGCATTCCATGGGCGCGATCGTGAACGGCCTTGCGCTGCACGGCGGCATCGTCAAGCCGTTCGGCTCGACGTTCCTGATCTTCAGCGACTACATGCGGCCCGCGGTCCGGCTGTCCGCGTTGATGAGGCTGCCGGTCGTTTGGGTGTTCACGCACGACTCGGTCGCGCTCGGCGAGGACGGACCGACGCACCAGCCGATCGAGCAGTGCATGTCGCTGCGCGCGATTCCCGGGCTCTGGGTCATCCGCCCGGCCGATGCGAACGAGACGGCCGCTGCGTGGAAGGTCGCGCTCGAGCGGCAGGACGGCCCGATCGCGATCCTGCTGACGCGCCAAGCCGTGCCGGTGCTCGAGCCGATCGCGGCCAAAGCGCGCGGCGGCGTCGAGCGCGGCGCGTACGTCGCGTGGGACAGCCGCGGGGCCGAGCCGCACGACGCCGCGCTCGATCTCGTGCTGATCGCGACCGGCTCGGAGGTGTGGATCTCGGTCGAGGCGGCGAAGCGGCTCGCCGCGGAAGCCGCCGTGCGCGTCGTCTCGATGCCGTGCTGGGAGCTGTTCGACGCGCAGCCGCAGGCGTATCGCGAAGAGGTTCTGCCGCCCGCCGTCGACAAGCGTCTTGCGGTCGAGGCGGGCGTCTCGCTCGGATGGGAGCGCTGGGTCGGCGATCGCGGCGCGACGCTCGCGCTCGACCGGTTCGGCGCGTCGGCGCCCGGCGCGACCGTGCTCGAGCGGCTCGGATTCACGCCGGAGAACGTCGCCGCGCGTGCGCGGGCTTTGCTCGCGTGACATTTGCTATGCTCGTGAATCGACACGGAAATGTTCCAGGAGCCGTACTGATGGGCATGACGCCGCTGAAGCAGGTTGCAGCGCTCGGTCAAAGCATCTGGATCGACTATCTTTCGCGCGATCTCCTCGAATCCGGCGGGTTGAAGCGGCTCGTTCGCGAAGGCGTCGTCGGCGTGACGTCGAACCCGACGATCTTCGAGCAGGCCATCTCCGCCGGCCAAGGCTACGACGAGCAGCTTCGCGAGGTGCGGGCGCAAACGTCCGATCCGAAGGAGATGTTCCTCGCGCTCGCGGCCAAGGACGTCGCCGATGCTTGCGACCAGCTGCGCGATATCTACGACGCCGGCATCGCCGCCGCGCGAGCGGAGCCCGCCGCCGGCGGCGCTGCGCGGCCCCGCCACGTCGACGGCCTCGTCTCGATCGAGGTCGATCCTTCGTTCGCGTACGACACCGAAGCGACGACGGCGGAGGCGAAACGGCTTCACGCGCTGATCAACCGCCCGAATTTGCTCGTGAAGATTCCGGCGACGAAGCCGGGCCTTCCCGCGATCGAGGACATGATCGCGGCCGGGCATTCGATCAACGTGACGCTGATCTTCTCGCTCGAGCGCTACGCCGAGGTCGCCGAGGCGTATATCCGAGGCATCGAGCGGCTCGTCGCCGCGGGCGGCGATCCTTCGCGCGTCGTCTCGGTCGCGAGCTTCTTCGTTTCGCGTGTCGATACCGAGACCGACCGGCGTCTCGACGAGCTCGGCGCGCCAGCCGAGCTCAAGGGGCGGCTCGCGATCGCGAACGCGAAGCTCGCGTATCGGCACTACAAGCAGGTGTTCTCGTCGGAACGCTGGGAGTTTCTCGCGTCGAAGGGCGCGGCGACACAGCGCTGCCTGTGGGCATCGACGTCGACGAAGAATCCGGCCTATTCCGATGTGCTGTACGTCGAGTCGCTGATCGGCCCGGAGACCGTGAACACGTTGCCCGAGAAGACGATTCGAGCGTTTCAGGACCATGGCCGCGCCGAAGCGACGCTCGATCAGGGCGTCGACGAGGCCGAGGCGCTGTTCGAGCGCCTCGCGGAGATCGGGATCGACTACGGCGACATCACCGAGACGCTCGAGCGGCAGGGCGTGCAGGCTTTCGCCGACTCATTCGAGAATCTTCTGAACGGAATCCGCACGCGCGCCCGCGCCGCGTGACGCGCGTCAAGAAAGGTCGAGCGGCTCCGCCGGAGGAGCCCTCACGAACGGCACACGGAAGGGAGCGGAGCCGCTCGACCGAACCGCCCCGAATCGTCGGCCGGCACCGCGCGAGCGGGCCGCTCAGCCGGCTCGCCGGCGGATCGCTCGCCGTGCCGATAATGGGATGATCTCGGCCTTCGGGCGCTGGCGTAACGCTTTCAGCTCCTCGATCGCCGCGGCCCTCGCGAAGGGCCACGGGCTACCGGTCTCGAGAGCGATCCGGGCCGCACGCCTGTCGATCCATTCCCATTCGGATTCGTTGAAGATCAATTCGTATCCGTCCCATCGGATTTGCGTCCCTTCAATCGCAGAACACGAACCGGCGGCGATCGCGTTCCCCTCGCTCGTGCGCGTCCCTAATCGGCCGATCGTTCTCGGGCGGTTCGTACTCGCGAGTTCGCAACATGCCCGGCCGCGGTAGCCGCGCTCGCAGTCGATTGTTACCCTCGCTATCCGCCCCGTGCTCGAAGCGTCGAGGGGCGTGCGAAGAGGGGAGTGAGGGAGGACACCGTGCACGATGAACCGCGTCTGCGCCGAGGGATGATCACGAGCGCGCGCCGCGGCGGCCGCACCGCGGCACCGCGGGCGATCCGCCGTATCGCGTCGACCGCGGCGCTCGCCGCATGCTTGGCCGGCGGGGCGTCGGCCCAGCCCGGCACGAGCGCTCCTAGCGGCGCCGCGGTTTTCGGTCCCGGCGACTGGCCGACGATCAACGGCGGCTACGCGGCGACGCGCTACTCGCCGCTCGACGAGATCCGTACCGGCAACGTGTCAAGGCTCGAGGAGGCATGGAGCTATCGCCTCGGCGGCGCGTCGACGGCCGTGCCGCTCGTCGTAGGCGGGATCATGTATCTGCCGAGCGGCGATCGAGTCGTCGCGCTCGACGGCGATACCGGCGAGGAGATCTGGGTGCACGTGCTGCGTGCGCCGAGCGTGCCGGAGCGCGAAATCGTGTCTGCCGCGCCGGTCCCGATGCGCGGCGCGAGGGCGTCGAGTCGCGGCGTCTCGTACTGGCCGGGCGATGCCGGTCATGCGCCGAGGATCTTGTTCACGAGCGGCTCGCGCCTCGTCGCGCTCGATGCGGCGACCGGCGAGCCGGCCGCGGGCTTCGGCGAGGACGGCGCCGTCGATATCGGCGTGCCGTACGGCGGCGCGCCGGTGATCTATCGTCACGCTGCGATTCTCGGCGCCGCCGTCGGCGAGCTGCCGCAAGGCGATCCGGGCAACTCGCGCGCGTACGACGTGCGGACCGGAGCGAAGCTGTGGGAATTCTGGACGGTGCCGCGGCCGGGCGAGCCTTTCAACGAGACGTGGCACGGCGGGAGCTGGGAGCGGCGCTCGGGTACGAATATGTGGGCGTTCTCGGCGCCGGTCGATATCGAGCGCGGCCTCGTCTATTTGCCGATCTCGAGCCCGTCGCCGAACTATTACGGCGGAGATCGTCCCGGCGAGAACGTATACGGCAACTCGATCGTCGCGCTCGATGCGCTGACGGGCGAGTATGTCTGGCATTTCCAGACGGTGCGCCACGATATTTGGGATGCCGATATGCCTTCGGCCGGCGCGCTGTTCGATTTCGTGCACGAGGACGGGCGGCGCTCGCCGGCGATCGTGCACGTCGGCAAGACGAGCTACCTGTTCGTGCTCGATCGGGAGACCGGCGAGCCGCTGATCGACGTCGAGGACCGGCCGGTGCCGGCCGGCGACGTGCCCGGCGAATGGTATTCGCCGACGCAGCCGTTTCCCGTGCGGCCGGAGCCGCTGTCTCGCGTCAGCTTCGATCCCGAGCACGATCTCGTCCGGCCGGCGGATACGACGCCGGAGCATGCGGCCGCGTGCCGCGTGCTGCTCGAGCGCAGCGGCGGCTTGCACAACGAGGGGCCGTTCACGCCGTTTCTGTACAAGGCAAAGGGGGCGCCGCCGCGCTCGACGATCCAGCTACCGGGCGGCACCGGCGGTGTGAACTGGGGCGGCGTCGCATACGACCCGGTTTCCGGGCTCGCGTTCGTGAACGCGCACGACACGTCGCTGATCGGGTGGATCGAGGATCGCGATCCCGAAGGCAACTACGGACGCGGCACGCAAGCGTCGACGCAGCCGTACGACCGCGCGAGCATCTTCGGCCCCGGGCCGTACGCGAGCTTCAATGCGCCGATCGGAGGGGAGTTCGACGAGCACGGCCGCCCGGTCGGGCCGACGGCCCCGTGCTATCGGCCGCCTTGGGCGCGGCTCGTCGCGATCGATCCGAGCAAGGGAGAGATCGTCTGGGCGACGCCGCTCGGGCTCGACGAGAACCTGCCGGAGGGCCGGCAGCTCGTCGGCAATACCGGCAGCGCCGGGCCGTCCGTGACGGCGGGCGGGCTCGTGTTCGTCGGCGCGACGAACGACCGGCGCTTCCGAGCGTTCGACGCGCGCACCGGCGAGGAGCTGTGGTCGGCGCGGCTCGAAGCGAATGCGAACGCGAACCCGATGAGCTATCTCGGTCGCAGCGGCAAGCAGCGCGTCGCGATCGTCGCCGGCGACCGCGTCATGGTGTACGCGCTGCCCGAGCGCGACGCGAATTGATTCCGCGCCCCGCCTGTCGCTATTCTCCGCCGGGGCGGCGGCGGATCATGGCCCGCGCCGGGGAGGAGACGATGGCCATACGCAAGGGTGCATTCGTACGCGCGAGGGGCGGCGCCGCGGCGCTCGTCGTCACGGTCGGCACGGCCGTCGCCTGGACGGCGGCGTTCGGGGACGCGGCGGCGGAGACTCGGGAGAGCCTCGAGGTCGATGTCAGCGGCTGCGTCGAGCTCGATTCCCCCGAGGAGCGGTTCGCGTGCTACGAGCGCAGCGTCGAGGCGGCGCAGCGCGAGCGAAGCGGAGCGTCGTCTCCGGCGTCGCGGGCGGCCGAGCCGGCTCGGACCGGCGCGGCGCGATCGTCCGGCGCATCGATCGACGTCTCGCGGTCTCGAGCGGCGGCCGCGGCAAGAGGTCCGGCATCGAGCCAGGCGGCCGAGGAAGCCGCAATCGTCGAGCGTGAAATCACGCTGCGCTCCGAGGCCGACTTCGGCAAGCCGGCCCGCGAGCGTGAGGACGCCGCGCGGCAAGAAATGCTGTCGACGATCTCCGCGCTGCGCGAGACCGTGCCGAATACCTACCTGATCACGCTCGAGAACGGCCAGGTCTGGCGGCAGATGGAGGCGAAGCGCTATCGGCTGCAGGTAGGCGATAGCGTGCGCGTCTATCCGAGCCGGTGGGGCTCGTCCTATCGGCTGTCCGTCGAAGGTCTGAACGGCTTCATTCAGGTCGAGCGTATTCGCTGACCAGCTCATCCGACTCGGCGTCGGCCCCGATGTGTAACGATGCGGCCGACGCCGAGGACCCCGAGTCCCGCTTCAGAATCGCTTCATCGCAGTCAGCGCCCACTCGCGCGGGACACTCGGAACGCCTGTGCGCGCCGAAGGTACGCCGCCGGTCGCGGTGACCGCCGAGCCGAGCTGCTGCCAGTAGAACTCGTCCGTCAGGTTCGTGACCGCCAACGACAGCGAGAAGTCGTTCGATGCGTTCGTGAACGTCAGACGAGCATTGACGAGGTCGTAGCTCGGGATGCAGTGCTGCGGGCAGATGTTCGGTAGGTTCGCCGGCCCGTTCGTGCGCTTCGATTGGTAGTACCAGTCGAGCCGCGGCGTGATCCTCGCGCCGTTCGTGAGCCAGAAGTCGTACTGCACGCCGCTGCTGAAGTTCCATTCCGGCTGCAGCAGCGCCGACGGATGCCGGTAGGACGGATCGGCCGGGTCGGTGACGTCGTTCTCGTACGTGTTGTAGCCGATATTCAGGTTGATATCGAGGTTCGCGACGGGCGAGAAGACGAGCTCGGACTCGAAGCCCTCGATCGAGCCTGCCGCGTTCGCATAGAAGAAAATCCACGGAATGCCGGTGCTGCCGGCCTGCGCCGTGCCGTCCGGGCATTGTCCGCCGGCTAGGAAGTACGGCGTCGGGTTCGGGTGGTCGACCTCGTCGCACTGGACGACGCCGCTGATCTGCACTAGCCGCGGATCGTAATCGCTGTAGAACAGCGCGGAGTTGATGCGCAGCCTGCGGTCGAGGAGCTCCACCTTCGCGCCGAGCTCGTAGGTGACGACCTCTTCCGGCGGAATCGGGCGTAGCTGACCGGACGTGAAGATACGCGGCGTGAAGCCCGCCGACCGGAAACCGGTCGCGGCCTGCGCGTAGACGAACACGTTGTCCGTGGCCTGGTAGTCGATGCTGACTTTCCAGTCGACGCGATCGTCCTCGAACGGAACCGGACCGACGACCGGCAGGCCAGGCTGGTGGTCGAAGACGTTGGTCTTCTCCTCACGCGTATAGCGAAGCCCGCCCGACAGCGACAGCCGATCGCTCAGACGATAGTTGAGGTGCACGAACGCGGACTTGTTCTCCGTCGTGTACAAGTCGTTCGCGATGAAGTTCAGCAGAATGCCGGAATAGTCGAACGCTCCGAACTCGGTCGTGTTGTACGCGCGGCTATCAGAGTCGTAGTAGAACAAGCCGGTCGTCCATTCGAGCGCGTTATCGGCGAGCGCCGTGCCGGAGAGCTGCACCTCGAACTGCCACTGCTCGTGCTCCTGCACGTTGTCGGTGTGCTGAATCGGATAGGGCGTGAAGTCGGTGTCGCTGGACCAGAGGCTCGTGTACGTGCGATACGCGACGATCGCCTTCGCGCTCAACGAGTCGCTGATCAGATAGTCGACGGTGCCGGACCAGCCCCAGGTCTCCGTGTCGGCGACCGGATCGTAGAACGTGCCGTCGATCGGATCGGCGAACGTTGCATAGTTCGTGTACGGGTCGCCGGTGACGAAGCGATCGTCCTGCGTGTACGGGACGCCGTAGGCCGGAACGATGACGTTCGCGTCATACAGGCTGTCGAACAGGCCGGTATGCGGCGTCATCATCGTCTGCGGCAGCGGCTCGGCGCGTGAATGACTGTAGTCGGCCGCGACGTTGAGCTCGATCTTGTCGTTCGCTAGAAGCCGCAGCATCAGCCTGCCGGCATCGACCTGCTGCCCGCCGTAGCTGCCGAGCGCACAGTCGCCGGTGCCCCGCGACGTCACGTGCTGCGGCAGCGCGAACGCGTTGTCCTCGGGGCTGCCCGGCGCGACGAGCACCGGCGTCGGCACCGGCGGCGTCGACGGGTCCGCGTCGTGATCGACCCAGTCATAGCCCGCGATGCCGTCTCTGATGCCGGCCAGCTCGGGTGTTCCGCGGCGGATCATCTCGCACGTGAAGTCGAGATATTGTCCGTAGCCTTCCTTCCTCTTCGAGACGCCGACGACGCGGGCGAACAGCCGATCGTCGATCAGCGAGAAGTCGCCGACGCCCTTGATGTCGAGCCGATCGTACGAGCCGTAAGTCAGCTCGACGCGCCCGGTGTTGTCGCCTTGCGGCTTGCTGGAGATCAGACGAACGGCGCCGCCGATGCTGTTCTTGCCGAACAGCGTGCCTTGAGGACCGCGCAGGACCTCGAGGCGCTCGAGGTCGATCAGCTCCATCGCCGAGCCCGACAACGTGCCGTGATAGACGTCGTCGATATAGATCGCGACGGCGGGCTCGAACGCGTACGAGTAGTCGTTCTGAATGATGCCGCGCAGTCCGATCGTGCCCGTCGGTCCGTAGTTGCCTACGTTCTCTCGGAAGAACGCGTTGGGCACCGCGACGCCGATGTCTTCGACGTTCTCGAGGCTTCGTTGCGCGAGGTCGTCGCCGGTGAATGCCGTGATCGCGATCGGCGTCGTTTGAATGTTCTCTTCGCGGAAACGAGCCGTGACGACGACTTCCTCGATGCCCGCCTGCTGCTCTTGCGCCCCAAGGGGGCCGCTCGATAAGCACCCTACGACGGCAGCTGCGATAGCCGTGAGCTGGAGCGCATGAGCGTGACGAATCTTCGAGATACGGTCGGACCGTGCCGACTGCGGACGGCAATCTACCAGCAGCATTCGTTGTCCCCCCCAAACCGGCTCGTTATGAAGCTGGCTATTCTTGGCGTCGGCAGATAATCACACGCTTCCAAACATGTCAATGAGAGTAGGTTGCGGATACATGTTCCGATCGGTTCGGATTCGTCGACGCAAGTATGGTATCGATGAGAGCATCGACAGTGTCGGCCCTTTGCGATCGGCGCACGTCTGCTATGAGTTCCGCAACGGTAAACACGACGAGCCGATGAAGTAGCGTGCCGCATTGCCGATGCGATGCTTGCAAGCTCCGATCGCGGCGGTGCAGCGGTATCATTCGCATTCGCTCAAGCGTCGATTCGGCGTTCGGGGAGCCTAGGGGGGAACGCATGACGAGGACGCTGGTCGGGCTTGCGGCCGCGGCAATGACGTCGGCAGCAGGGCTCGCGGCTGCGCAGTCGGCGCCGCCGTCTCCGGCATTCACCGCCGAGCAGCTTTCCGCGCTGCCGACGACGATGTGGGCGACTTTCGGCGGGAATCTCGCGAATCAGCGCTTCTCTCCGCTTGACCAGATCAACATATCGAATGTCTCGCACGTTAAAGCCGTATGGCGGACCGGGCTCGGTGGCTCGGGCGTGACGCCGCGCGCGGGGAATCAGGGCGAGCCTCTCTACTACGACGGCGTTCTGTACGTGACGACGTCGGATAACGACGTGTTCGCGATCGACGTCGATAGCGGCAAGATCATCTGGTCCTATCACGCCGAGTTGCCGGTCGAGCGCAGAGCGGCGTGCTGCGGCTGGGCGTCCCGAGGCGTCGGAATGGGCGCCGGGAAGATTTTCGTCGGCCGACAGGACGCGAAGCTGATCGCGCTGGATCAAGCCACCGGCAACGTGGTCTGGGAGAAGCAGATCGCCGATCCGGCCGAGCGCTACTCGATCACGAGCGCAACGCGCTATTTCGACGGGCTCGTGTATACCGGGACGTCGGGCGGCGTGCTCGGCACGCGCGGCCGCGTCGATGCGTACGACGCCGAGACCGGCGATCTCGTCTGGAGGTTCTGGACGATCCCCGGGCCCGGCGAGTTCGGGCACGAGACGTGGCCGCAGGACAGCGACGTCTGGAAGTACGGCGGCGCCGCGGTCTGGCAGACGCCGAGCGTCGATCGGGAGCTCGGGATGATTTACTTCGGGACGTCGAATCCCGGTCCCGTGCATCAAGGCGCGATGCGCCCCGGGGACAACCTGTTCACGTCGTCGATCGTCGCGCTCGACGCGAAAACCGGCGAGTATCGATGGCATTTCCAGCTCGTCCGGCACGATATCTGGGACTACGACGCGTCGAATCCGACCGTGCTGTTCGATATCGAGATCGACGGCGTCGTGCGCCGCGGACTCGCGCACGCGGGCAAGACGGGCTGGGTCTATTTGCTCGATCGCACCGACGGCTCGCCGCTGATCGGCATCGAGGACCGTCCGGTGCCGCAGGAGCCGCGCCAGTTCACGTCGCCGACTCAGCCCTTTCCGATCGGCGACCCGATCGTGCCGCAGCACATCGACATCGCGCCGGAAGGCTACGAGCTGATCAACGAAGGGCGCATCTTCACGCCGTTCTGGGACGAGCCGGTGTTGTGGAAACCGTTCGCTGCGATGAACTGGCCGCCGAGCGCGTACGACCCGCGCACCGGGCTGCTGTACGTCTGCGCGATCGACGGCTTCTGGGGCGCGAGCCGCGTCGATGCGAGCTATTCGGTCGAGCCGGTCGACGTCTATGCCGGCGCGACCGTCGAGCGCGCCGCCGGCGCGCGGCGCGGCATCTATGCGGCCCTCGACGTCACGACGAATCGTATCCGCTGGCGCCAGCAGTGGCCGGACACGTGCTACTCGGGCTCGCTCGCGACCGCGGGCGGCCTCGTGTTCGTCGGCCGCAACGACGGACGCGTCACGGCGCTCGACAGCGCGACCGGCCGCCGCCTCTGGTCGTTCCAAACGGACGGCGGCGTGAATGCGCCGATGGTGACCTTTCTGCACCGCGGCAAGCAGTATCTCGCGGTGTACGCGGGCGGCACGGCGCTCGCGCCGACGCGCAAGAGCGACGGCGTCTGGCTGTTCTCGCTCGATGGCACGATCGACCCGCTGCCGCCTGGCTCCGGCGATCCGGCCGGGCAGTTCTCGACGGCGGGGAGCAGTGCGTCCGCGGGCCGGCCGGGGGCGCGGTCAACGGCGACGCCGCGGCCTGGCCGCGCACCCGATCCCGCTCGGGGGCGCCGCTTGTACGCGCAGAGCTGTATCGTCTGTCACGGCGAGACGGGGCAGGGCGGACCGATGGGCGGCGCGCGACTCACGTCGGCTCTGTCCGAAGCGGATATCATGACGGTGCTCGCGAACGGCCGCGGCACGATGCCGGCGTTCGCGTCGATCTATGCGGTCGACGATTTGCACGACCTCGCCGCGTATATCCTCGGCGAGCTCGTGCGCAGCGATTAACGCCGAGCGCCGGGCTCGCCGAAGCGGATGCCGAAGGCCGACGCGTCGGCCGCAGCGATAAAGAGTCTTGGGGGAGACGACATGAAGCTCGTAAGAGTCGCGGCCGTGCCTGCGTTCGCCGCCGTTCTCGTGCTCGGGAATATGCCGCGCGAGTCGTCGGCCGACGCATCGATCCGCATCGCGCCGGCCTTCACCGCGAAGGAGCTCGCGGCGCTTCCGGTCGACAGCTGGATCACGAACGGCGGCAGCCTCGACAACAAGCGCTACTCGCCGCTCGATCAGGTCGACCGAACGAACGTAGATCGGCTCCGCGCCGAATGGCGAACCGGCCTCGGCTCCGGAACCGGACCCGGGAACTCCGGCGAGGCGCAGATCCTCGTCTACGGCGACACGCTCTACGTCACGACCGGCGATAACGACGTCGCCGCGTTGGATGTTGATACCGGCGACATCCTGTGGCTGTGGCGCGGCCGCCCCGCGCCGCAGGCTGGCAGCCCTTTCGGGAAATCGAATCGCGGCGTCGCGCTCGGCGAAGGCAAGGTGTTCGCAAGCGTCGTCGACGCGCGGCTCGTCGCGCTCGATCAGGCGACGGGCGAAGAGGTTTGGACGACGGTCGTCGCCGATTGGCGTGAAGGTTATTCGATCACTGCGGCGCCGCTCTATTTCGACGGCATGGTCATCGTCGGCGTCTCGGGCGGCGTCATGGGCGTGCGCTGCCATGTCTCGGCGTACGATGCGGCAACCGGCGAGCTCATCTGGCGTTTCCATACCGTGCCGGGACCAGGCGAGCTCGGCCACGAGACCTGGCCGCAGGGATCCGATGCCTACCTGAAGGGCGGCGCGCCTGTCTGGCAAACGCCGGCCGTCGATCCGGAGCTCGGGCTGATCTACTTCTCGACCGGGAACCCGGGGCCCGTGCTGAACGGCAGCGTGCGGCCAGGCGACAATCTCTTCAACAACTCGATCGTCGCGCTCGACGTCCGCACGGGCGAGTATCGCTGGCACTTTCAGCAGATTCGTCACGATATCTGGGATCTCGATGCGCCGAACCCGGTCATCCTGTTCGACGCCGAGATCGACGGACGGATGCGGAAGGGGCTCGTGCAGGTCGGCAAGACCGGCTGGGCCTATATCCTCGATCGCGAGACCGGCGAGCCGCTGATCGGCATCGAAGACCGTCCGGTGCCGCAGGAGCCGCGTCAGGCTACCGCCGCGACCCAGCCGTTCCCGATCGGCGATCCGATCGTCGGCCACGACGTTCCGATTCCGCCCGAGGGCGCCCCGGTCGAGCCCGACGGGTCACTATTCAACCAGGGGCGCATCTTCACGCCGTTCTGGACCGAGCCGCGGATGATGAAGCCGAGCCCGCAGGGCGGGGCGAACTGGCCGCCGAGCAGCTTCGATCCGACACGCAATCATCTCTACGTCTGCGCGACGGACCGGGTGACGACCTATGTCGTCGAGCTGCCGCTCGCGGAGAAGGTCGACAACGTGCCGTATTTCGGCGGCAGGATGGGGCGCGGCAACGCGCACGACGGCGGCGTCTTCGCCGCGCTCGACGTGACGACGAATCGTCTCGTTTGGCGTCAGCAATGGCGCGAGGCGTGCTACAGCGGCTCGATCGTCACCGCCGGCGGCCTGCTCTTCGTCGGCCGCAGCGACGGCCGGCTGACCGCACTCGACGTCGACAACGGCAAGCTGCTGTGGGAGTTCATGACCGACGCCGGCGTCAATACCACCGTCACGACGTTCCTGCACAAAGGGGTGCAAAAGGTCGCCGTGCTCGCCGGCGGCAGCGTGTTCGGAAACGGCGCGCGGGGCGACGGCGTCTGGCTGTTCTCGTTGAACGGCACGATGGAGCCCTTCGATCCGCGGACGCAGGCGCCGGCCGAAGCGTCGGGCCCGGCCGCGGTCCGCGCGGTATCGCCGGACCCGAGCTACACGCCGGATCTCGTTCGCGGCCAGAGCCTGTACCGCGAAGCGTGCTTGCCCTGCCACGGAGCGAGCGGACGCGGAGGCGAGGGCGGCGGCGCGCCGCTGACCGAAGGGCTTTCGACGGCCGCGATCATGGCGGTCACGGCGGCGGGCCGGAATTCGATGCCCGCGTTCCGCGACGTTTACGGCCGAGCGGAGCTGCAGGATATCGCGGCCTATATCGTCGAGGTCTTGGCGGTGCGCTGATCGAATGGAGGGCTCCGGTTCCCGATCGCGCGACGAGCGTTCGACGGTCGGGATTCGGAGGCACGTCGAGACGACGCTCCTCGGTCGTCGAACGAAGAAGGTGAGTGGTGGAGGCGGCGGGAATCGAACCCGCGTCCGCAAGCTCTCCGC
>CAYMAF010000010.1:0-23178 GCA_964388365.1 uncultured Gammaproteobacteria bacterium
CGACGAAATCCGGCTCGTCATCGACCAACAATACGCTTGCCATTCAGTTCACCGTAGCGGTTCTTGCGTTCAGGAGGAGAGTACGAATCTACCAGAATCTCACTACGCCTGCCGTCCGCCGCCGGCGAGATAGTGTCACCTTTAGGCAACATCTGTCGCCGCCGCTCGGCGTCGGCACGGCAGAAGCCATCAGGTATCATCCTTGAAACGATCGCTCGGCGTGAGACCGTGTGAAGCGGTGCCGAGGTGTCCGGGTGTTAAGGTACAGCACGTGGGCGAGATTGACAAAGACGCTTTGATTGCGACTGTCGTGCATGACTTGCGGGCACCGTTGAACGCGTGCCTGATGTCGTTGAGCCTCGTGGAGCTCAAAGCGTCGGAGCCCGCTGAGGTGCTGAGGGTGGTCGAGGTGATTCGCCGCAATCTCGAGCGGCAAGCTGCGCTGATCAACGATCTCGGGGATGCGCTTCAGATCGTCGGCGGTGGCTTACGGCTGGAGCGCGAGGATGTCGGAGTCGAGGAAATCTTGGCGTCGGCCGAAAGCGGCGCGGAGCTGCCGGACGGCGTCGGCATCGAGCGACAGAGCTGCTCGCTGCGGGTCGACGCCGATCCCGATCGGCTCGCCCGCGCGATCGAAACACTGATCGAAAGCGTCGCGGCGACCGCCACGGCGGGGGATCGCGTCGTCGTTGCGGTCGACCAGTCGGACGAGCGCATCCGTATCGAGGTGCGCGTCGTGGGCCGCACGGTGCGCGCCGCCGCGAGCCCCAAGAAGCGTCCGGCAATGCGGCTTTCCGTCGCCGGCGAGATCGTCTCACGGCACGGCGGGCGGATGACGCTCGGCGATGATTCGGGCGCGATCGAGCTGCCGCCGTCCGCGTAGCGGCGCGCGCCGGCGTCAATCTTCGTGCTCGGTCGGCTCCGCCGCCGCGGTGCGCTGCTGGCCGGCGAAACGCCCTTCCTCGTCGGAAAGCACGATCTCGACGCGTCGATTGAGCTGGCGTCCGGCCGTCGTTTCGTTCGTCGCGACCGGAAATTCCTCGCCGAGCGCTCGAATCTCGACCCGATTGCCTTCGACGCCGCGTGCGAGCAGCGCGTCCCGCACGGCGGCCGCGCGCTCGCGAGAGAGGTCGCGGTTATAGTTCGCTTCGCCGGTCGAGTCAGTGTGCCCCTCGATCACGATGTTGCGTTCCGGATGGCTCGTCAAAAACTCGGCGAGCCGATCGAGCGTCATGTCGGCGCCCGGGGCGAGCTCGGTTCGGTCGTGCTCGAACAACACGTTGTCGAGTGTCATGACCCAGCCGCGCTCGGTCTCTTGCGCTTCGAGGTCGGCGAGCTGTTGCTCGAGCGCCTCCGTCTGCTGCTCGAGCGTCGCGGCCCGCTGCTCGGCCTGCCGCACTTGCTGCGTCCGCTGCTCGAGCTCGGCCTCGCGCCTTTCCAGTGCCTCGCCGCGGCGCTCGGCGAGGCGCCCCGCTTGCTCGGCTTCCCGCTCGCGAGCTTCGAGCAGCACCTGGCTGCGCGCGGCCTCGCCTTGCTCGAGCTCTTCGCGGCCGCGGCGCTCGGCCGTCTGTTGCTGCACGATCTCCGCGTTGCGCAACGCGACGTACGCGTCGTGCTCGATGATCTCGAGATCCTCGCCGTCTTCATAACCCTGCTCGGCTCGGGCGAGTGCGCTGCGCGCTTGCTCGTAGCGGCTCTGAGCCACGTCACGCGCGAGCGGGTCCTGCTCGATCACGCCGACCGCCTCGCGGGCTTGGTCGAGCGTCTCGATGCGCTCGGGGAGCTGGCTGCAGGCCGCGCCGAGCGCCGCGAGCGCGACCGCTCCGAAGGCTGTCGTTGCGTTTCGCATCGGTTCGTCTCCTGTTGACGTCAGCGCGGTTCCGTCGAGAACGGCTCGGGGGCCGCTTCGGGGCCGGGATCCGACTCGGCCGGCGGGACGGGCTCGGTTCCGGGATCCTGCTGACGCTCGAGCTCGCTCTCGAGCGTTGCGAGCGTCGTGCGCAGCTCGTCGACGGCCGCTTGGATCGACTCGTTGTCGGCCGTCGCGATCGCGAGCGCGGCATCGAGCTCGGCACGCTCGGCGAGGCGGGCGGCGCGTTCCTCGTCGCCGTCCCGCTGCGCTTCGCGAGCCGCGATCAGCTTCTCGCGCGCCATGTTGAGCTCGCGGTTCGCATAGCGCTGAGCGTCGGCGCGCTCGGCCTCGTCGATGCGCTGCTCGGCCTCCTCGATGCTCGCCGAGGTGGCCGGCTGGTTTCCGGCGCACCCGGCGGCGGCGACGAGCAGCGCTGCGACGATCCCGCTGAAGGTGGCCTTGGTCCGTCTCATCGCGCTTCTCCGATCAGCGATATTTCGCCGGGCAAAATGCAGTTTCCGTGCCACGCCGGGGCAGCGCAGCGGCGTATCCACGGCGCGGCCGACGCAAGCGTCGTTGCCGCGCCGCACCGCGCCGGGGCCGCGTCCGATCCTCCGCGGAACCGTCTCGGCATGCGCCCGTTCCGCCCCGGGGCCGCCGCTTCTCGCTGTCCGTCGGTTGTGCCGAGCGGCCGAGTCGAGATAAATAGCGTCATGCTTTCCAATGCGGATTCGTCGTTCGCGGGGCCGTCGCGGCGTGCGCTCTGGGCAGAGCTGGCCGTGCTCGCGGCGCTCGCCGCGGCGTTTCTCGTCGTGTTCGATACTCGCGCCGGATACATCGATCTGGCTCTTGCGCTCGCCGCGGTCGGTCTGATCCTGCTCGGGGGCGCGCGCAGTCGGGCACTTTGGTCGCGGCACCCGGTCGCGGAAACGCCGGCCGTGCGGCTGCGCCGCGCTGCGGTTGCCGCGGCCAGCTTCACCGCAGGCGCGCTCGTCGTCCTCGCGGCGATCGGCGGCGCGCTCGCATTCCGCGATGCGGGACTCGACGACGCGGTCGCGCGGCTCGCGAACCCGAGGCTGCTCGTCGCGAGCCTGTTGTATCTGCCGTGGGCGTGGCTGCAGCAGTTCGTATTTCAGTTCTATCTCCTCGGCCGATTGTTGGCGCTGTTGCCGGTCGGCGCGGCGGTGCCGTTGACTGCGGCAGCATTTGCCGCGGTCCACTATCCGCGGGCGCCGGTCATGGCGGTGACGCTCGTCGCCGGTGCGGTCTGGGCTCTGCTGTACCGTCGTTTCCGTTCGCTCGTGCCGCTCGCCGTCTCTCACGCGCTGCTCGGCGCGGCGCTCCACTACTGGGTCTTCGGCCGGGATCTCGTCGCGCTCTGGCTCGGGTCGAGCTAGCGAATTCTCGTTGCTTGCCGACACGCTCGCGCGCTGCGCGGGCATGGATATTGCTTATTGCCGGCCGGACTCGATATCGCGAGTGACGAGATGTCCGACGTCGCTTTAGCGGTCTACGCAGGGATCGGCGTGGTCGTCGCAGTGGTCGTCCTCGCGGCGGCGTTCCGGTTCGCGAATGCCGCGAAGAAGGGCAGCATGCGATTCGCGCGACGCCAACGCTCGGCGCACGCGAAAGAGCACGAGCCCGAGCGAGCTCACGAGGATTAGTAAGCGATGGCCGATCAGACGGAAGGACTGCGAGCCGATGAGTGAGCCGGACATTCTGCATGAAGCGCCGAACGCGTTACGTGAGGAGACGATCGACGCCCATCGAGCGATTCGTTCGCTGATGGAAGAGCTCGAGGCCGTCGATTGGTACGCGCAGCGCGTCGATGCGACCGACGATGACGCGCTGAAGGCAGTGCTCGCGCACAACCGTGACGAGGAGAAGGAGCACGCCGCGATGGTCCTCGAGTGGCTGCGGCGCCGGGACCCGGTACTCGACGAGAATCTGCGCAGGTACCTGTTCACGGATGGCCCGATCCACGAGATCGAGGAAACGCTCGAGCACGGCTCGTCGCCGAGCGGAGCCGGCACGGGACTCGGCATCGGCAGCCTTCGCGGCGAGATCAAGTGACGCGGGGGCGGTCGTGGATCACCTGCTGAGGGAGCTTGCGCCGATCACGGACGCGGCATGGCGCGAGATCGACGCCGAGGCCGCGAGGACGCTGCGGCGAACGCTGGCCGCGCGAAGGCTCGTCGATTTCTCGGGTCCTCTCGGCTGGGACGTATCGGCGGTCGGCCGCGGCCGCGCGCGCGCCGTGACCGCGGCGCGAGCCGGCGTCACCGCGCGGCTGCGCGAGACTTGGCCGTTGGTCGAGATCGATATCCCTTTCAGGCTGCAGCGAGTCGAGATCGATGCGATCGCACGCGGCGCCCAGGACGCGGATCTCGGGCCCGTCGTGCATGCCGCGCGGACGGCCGGGCTGTTCGAGGATCGAACCGTCTTCGAAGGCTTCGCCGAAGCCGGCATCGCGGGCATCTTCGAGCTGTGCGCCGAGCACGCGCTGACGCTCACGGACGACTACGAGCGCTATCCGCGCGTCGTTGCCGCGGCGCTGACTCGGCTGCGCAACGAGGGAGTCGAAGGGCCGTATGCGATCGCGCTCGGGCCGAGATGCTATCAAGGCTTGACCGAGACGACGAACAAGGGCGGCTATCCGGTCTTCAATATGGTCCGCCAGCAGCTCGACGACCGGATCATCTGGGCGCCGGCGGTCGACGGCGCGGTCGTGATGAGCTTGCGGGGCGGAGATTTCGAGCTGACCGTGGGACAGGATTTCGCCGTCGGATACACGAGCCACGATGCGGCGCAGGTCGAGCTGTTCGTGCGCGAGAGCATGACGTTCGCCGTCTACACGCCGGAGGCCGCCGTGCCGCTGCGGTATGAGGACGAATCGACGAAGGCTTCCGGCAGCGGCGGCATCGCCCTGTGACGGGCTGATGGATTCTCGTGCGCGCTCGCGTCGGTTACGTGCAGGCTCGTCAGCGCGATTGCCGCGCGATCCCGCGGTACACCGCGCCGACCGAGAGCAGGTTCGCATTTCCGTCGAGCCGATCCCCGGAGAAGCGCTGGTCGATCGCACCGTAGCGCACCGATACCGCCCAGGACGGTGTGAGCGACCATTCGAGGTCGAAGTCGGCGCGCAGATACTCGCGGTCGACGGTATCGCCGTCGAGGGCTCCCGTTTCCATCGCTCTGAAGCCGAATCCGGCGCGCAGGCGCTCGCTGAGCTGGCGCCTGTACAGCACGCGCAGCTCGTTGCGCTCGGTCAGAAAGCCGACGGCGTTCGGATTCAGGAAGCGAAAGAGGCCGATGTCGAGCGATGCGATCTCGCTGCGCTTCGAGAACGAGATGTCGAAGGTGTAGTTCGTCGCCGCGTTGTCGACGAGCTCGCCGTCCGTGCCGACGAAGACGAAGTCGCTGCGCTGCAGGCCCGTCGTCAGGCTGAACGACCAGATCTCGCTCAGTGCCCTGCTGAAGCTTCCCTCGATGCCGACGGTGTCCGTCTCGTTACCGGTCGCATCGGCTTCGTAGCGCGACGCGATCAGGCTCGCGGACGCGCCGGTGCGGTCATCGATCGTTCGGCCGACGCCGACGGACAGCGACAGATCGGTGAAGTCCGTGCGGTCGCGGAGCTCGGGGCCGGTATACGAGACGTCGATATAGCGGGCCTCGAAGAGGAGCGTGCTTCGCTCGGACAACGCGAGCTCCGCGTACGGCGAGACGTTCGCCCGGTTGCGGAACTCGTCGAGCAGCGTGAGAAGCCCCGTCTCGCTGTCGACCGGATCGTCGATTGGATCGGCGGGATCCAGAACGCCGGTGTCGACGAGCTCGGCGCTCAGGATGCTCTCTCTCGCGAGATTCGCGCGGAGGCCCGCAGTCGAGCGCGGCCAACGGTATGCGCTGCTGACGTTCAAGTAGACGTCCTGACGTTCGAGGTCGTCGTCGATCGTGTCCGCATACGAATCGAGTCTGACTCTCGGCGTCACCACGACCTCGCCGCGCTGCCCGGCATTGCGGAGCCGCACGCGTCCGTCGAACAGCATCCGGGTCGCTGTATGGTCCTCGAGCTCGTCCGCGTCGATGCCTCGATCGTCCGGACGCTGGCCGAGCCTCGGATTGTCGTTCGCTTCGATCTCGAGACGGAGATCCGGGGTCGACTCCCAATCGCCCGACGCGACGAGCGGCGAGAGGGTTGCGGCGAGCGCGCACATGTAGCTTGCGCGGCCTGCGATCGGCGCGGTGCGATTGAGCTTCATCGTCCCCCCTTTCGGCTACTAGTAGGCTTTCTCGTCCCTGAACAGGACCATCACGGTTTTCAGCAGGATCTTGAGGTCGAGCATCAGCGACCAATGGCGCAGGTAGTCGAGGTCGTAAGCGATGCGGCGCCGCATCTCGGCGAGATCCGCGGTCTCGCCCCTGCAGCCGTTGACCTGGGCGAGGCCCGTGATGCCGGGCGATGCCTTGTGGCGCACCATGTACCCATCGATGAGCCTGCGATACTGCTCGTTGTGGGCGACGGCGTGCGGACGCGGGCCGACGAGGCTCATTTGGCCTTGCAGCACGTTGATGAGCTGCGGCAGCTCGTCGAGCGAATAGCGGCGTAGGAAGCGGCCGAATCGAGTCACCCGCGGATCGTTTCGCGTCGCTTGCCGTACGACCTCGCCGTCCTCGGTCACGGACATCGTGCGGAACTTGAAGACGAGGATCTCCTCGCCGTCGAGCCCGTAACGCCGTTGCTTGAAGATCACCGGCCCGCCCGGAGAGGTCAGTTTGATGACGAGGCCGATCAGCAGCATCGCGGGCAGTGCCGCGACGAGCATCGACGACGCGAGCGTCACGTCGAGTGCGCGCTTCTTGATGCCGCTCCAGCCGTGGAACGGCGTCTCGCATAGCGCGATGACCGGGATGCCTCGTATGTCGTCGACGCGAGCTTGGATCAGATCGATGAACGAAATGTCGGGAATCAGATAGACCGACGCCGTCGTATCGCGCAACGCGTGTAGCAGCCGTTTCGTGCGCTCGAGGTGATAGGGCATTGCGATGAAGATGATGTCGACCTGACGCCGCTTCGCGAACGCCGGCAAGTCTTCGAGCGTGCCGAGCAGCCGGCCGGGCTCGGCATGCAGAAACCGGCCCGGCTCGCGGTCCTCGAAGAACCCTCGATGCTCGAGCCCGAGCTCAGGCCGGTCCGCGATCGTCTGCGCGAGCTGCCGGCTGACGTCGTTAACGCCCGCGATCACGACCGAGCGAACGTTGTCCGATGCGACCGCGATACGGTGCAGGTACGCGCGCAGCAGCACGGGTGCGGCCATCAGCAGCGGCGGTGTTCCGACGAACCACAGAAGCAGCACGCGGCGGGAATACAGCTCCGACACCTTCGTCGCATAGCCGATGAGAAGCAGAGTGCCGACGACGACGAGCCAGCCGAGACCCGTGCGTGTCGCGATCGTCCAGCCGCTGACGAACATCGTGCGCGTGCTCGCCGACTCCTGTCGTACCAGCATGAAGCACAGCAGCGCCGAGAAGATCGCGAGCAGCAAGTAGGGCTGATCGAACTCGACTTCCATGATGTGCGCGGCGGCGACGAGAGCGCCCGTCGAGATGAGCGGCGCCGCGATCATGTCGAGCACGGCGACGAGCAGCAGTTGCAGGCTGACCTTGTAGTAGCCCCCGGCCAAGCTTGTCGTTCTCCGCGGTTCTTGTTGTGTCGCCCCCCTATGCAATCGACATGCCAGGAGTTTGCGCGCGCGAGAGCCGCGAACGCGGACCGCGGCGTCGCAGAAATTGTGAGAGGGCTGCAACACTTCCATCGCGCTGTGCGCCGCTGTCGGCGGCGAGCGACACATGCCCGTGCTGTCGGGCCGCCGCGACACGTGGCATGAGTTTTGCTCGACTCGCTGCAGCTCGGGCGCCGCGGCGCGCCTCCATCCCCCACGATCGAGAACGAATAACGACAGATGTGTGGAATAGCGGGACTGCTTCGGCCGGAGGGCGTCGATCGCGCCGATCTCGACCGAATGGTTGATTCGTTGGCGCACCGCGGTCCGGACGGGCGAGGCGTCTCGATCGCGGACGGCGTCGGCTTCGGACACACGCGGCTCGCCGTGATCGATCCCGTGTCGAGCACGCAGCCGATGACGACGCACGACGGGTGCTGCTGGCTGACGTACAACGGCGAGCTCTACAACTACCCGGAGCTTGCGGAGGATCTAGCGCGCGAAGCGCCCCTTTCGACCCGCGGCGATACCGAGGTGCTGATGCGGCTTCTGGCGAGAGAGGGTCCGCGCGCGCTCTCGAAGCTGCGCGGCATGTTCGCGTTCGGCTTCTATGATTTCCGGCGTCGAAGGCTGCTGCTTGCGCGCGATCACCTCGGTCAAAAGCCGCTCTACTACTGGCACGACGGCGACCGCTTTGCGTTCGCGTCCGAGATCAAGGCGCTGCTCGCGCTCGACAGCAGTCTCGCCGAGCTCGATCCCGATGCGCTGCACGAATATCTGACGCTGCGCATCGTGACGCCGCCGCGCTCGATGTTTCGCCGGATTCGCAAGCTCGCGCCTGGGCACTTGCTGATCTTCGAGGCGGGACGCATCGAAGTCGCGCCGTACTGGAAGCTGTCGTTCGAGCCGAAACGAGCGACGTCGTTCGCCGACGCCGTCGAGGAGCTCGACGAGCGGCTGCGCGAGGCCGTCGCGTATCACCTAGTGAGCGACGTGCCCGTCGGAGCTTTCTTGAGCGGAGGCATGGATTCGAGCCTGATCGCGGCGGCGATGTGCGCCGTCGGCGGCAGGCCGTTCGAGACGTTCAGCGGGGACGTCGTCCATGGACGATCGGAGTATCGCCATGCGAAACGCGTCGCCGATCGGCTCGGCCTGCCGAACCGTCGGATCGCGATCGAGCCCGAGCTCGCGCGTAGCTTGCCGAGGGTGATTCGGCACCTCGACGAGCCTGCGGACGCACTGTCGGTCTGTGTCTACCAGCTCGCCGAGCTCGCGAGACGGCACGTGAAAGTCGTGCTCGGAGGCGACGGCGGCGACGAGCTTTTCGGCGGCTACGACCGCTATTACGGCAATCGCTACGTCGAGCGCTACGCGCTCTTGCCCGACGCGCTGCGGCGCAAGGTGCTCGGGCCGATCATCGCCCGGCTCTCGGGCGGCGGCTGGTATCGCAGCGCCGGGCATCGATTGAAGTGGCTGCATGCTCTCGCCGGGCTTCCGCCCGGCAGACGCTACGCGCGCAGTCTCGGCTATTTCTACGTCGGCGACGAGCACCGGCGGGCGCTGTACGGACCCGCGCTGCTCGCGCGGGCCGCGGCGTTCGACCCTCAGGAAGCGATCGCCGAGCTTCACGATACCGGAGACGCGTCCGATCCGCTCGATCGGATGCTCTACGCCGACGCGCGCACTCGGCTGCCGGATCACCCCCTGATGATCCTCGACAGAATGACGATGGCCCACGGCCTCGAGGCGCGGAGCCCGTTTCTCGATCATCGTCTCGCGGAGCACTGCGCACGCCTGCCGGCCGCGTTCAAGGTACGCGGCACGAGACTGCGCAAGATCGAGAAGGCGCTCGCGCGCCGCTATCTACCGGCCGACATACTGCGGCGGCCGAAGCAGGGGTTCTCGTCGCCGCTCTTCTACGCGCTGCGCGGCGAGTTCGGCCGGCTGCGCGAGTCGCTGCTCGTTCGCTCGCGGCTCGTCGAGGACGGGTGGCTCCGCGCCGACGGCGTCGCGCGGCTCGCGGACGAGCATCTCGCCGGAAGAGCCGATCATGCGCAAAGGCTGTGGCTGCTCTACGCCGCCGAAGTTTGGTACCGGATTCGGGTGCGCGGAGAGGAGGCGTTCGCGGTCGAGGATGCGATGATGCGGAGGGCGGCATGATGCGCGGTCTGCCGGACCGGACGGACTTCCGCCGGCTGAAGCGCTCGCTCGCCCGAGTCGGCCGAACGCGCTACCCGAGCTTCCTGTTCGGCGGGGGGCTCGAGGGCGAGATCCCGGTCTTCACGTATCACGACGTCGAGACCGACGAGCTCGACGCGGATCTCGAGTTTCTCGAGCGAAACGGGTATCGGGCGCTGTCGCTCGACGAGTACCTCGAGCGCATGCGAGGCTCACGTCCGGGCACCGAGCGCTGCGTGCTGCTGACGTTCGATGACGCGCGCCGCAGCTTCTGGGAGATCGCGCTGCCGGTGCTCGAGAGCCGCGCGGCGCACGCGACGCTGTTCGTGCCGACGTACTGGATCGCGGACGACGCCGGCGGGCGGCTCGGCTCCGATCCGCCCGGATTCATGTCCTGGCAGCAGATCGAGCGCTGCGAGCATCACCCGCTCGTTGACGTCGAGGTCCATGCGCACCGCCATGCGCTTGTCTTCACGTCGGTACGGCTCGCTGGCTTCGCGACGCCGGCGTCGCTCGCGAGACACGATCTGTTCGATTGGCCTATGCGGCGGTCGGGCAGGGGCGACGTCTGCGGCCGGCCGCCCCTCGGCACACCGATCTACGAGTCGCTGCCGCTGCTTTCCGCGACGGAGCGGATCATCGAGCCGGCGGTCGCGGCGGTCGCATGCCGCAGTCTGGTCGAGGCCGACGGCGGCGAGGCTTTCTTCGCCCGGTCGGGGGCCGTCGCCGAGCTGCGCGCGGTGCACGCGGCGGCGGCCGGCCGCGTGCCCGTCGAGCGCATCGGTGCGCACGAGTTTCGGCGCGAGATCGAGGCCGAGCTCGACGCGGCCTTCGACTGCTTCCGTCGCCGGCTCGGCCGCAGGCCGCGCTGCTTCGCGTATCCGTGGATGCTCGGCGGTGCGGATTCGCTCGCGATGCTGGCCGATCTCGGTTACGAGGCCGCGTTCGGCGTCGCAATGGATTTCGGGCGTATCCGCACCGGGGGCGCGCCGCTCCCGGTCTATGCGCGCTATAAGTGCGACTGGCTTCGCTTTCTACCGGGGACGGGACGGCGTCGGCTCTTGGATGTCGTGCCGCGCAAGGTCGCCGCGTTTTTCACGACGCAGCACTTCGCCCATTGAGCTGCGGAGCACCGAGGAGGAAGCCTATGCGCGAACGCGTGATCTGCGTCATGGCTCGGATGCTCGATCAGGACGACGGGCTCTACGTCTACGCGCAGCACCTGCTCGAGCAGCTGCTGGAGCTCGATAGCGGCTCTCGGTACTTGATCGTGCTGCCGAGCGGCAAGCGGGCGCGGCAGTTCGATCGGTTTCCGAATGCCGAGGTCCGGGTCGTCGCGGCGCCGAAGACGTTGTGGGATCAGATCGTGGTGCCGTTCGTCGCGTGGCGCGGCGGCGCGGATCTGATCTTCAACCCGAAGTTCTCGCTGCCGCTCGTCTGGAACCGGCCCGCGGCCTTCGTGCTGCAGGGCTCCGACTGGTACGTGAATCCGCAGAATTATCCGTGGTGGGATAACGTCTACATCCGAACGGCGATGCCGCTCTATCTGCGCAAGGCGGATCGCGTGCTCGCAATCTCGCGGACCGTGGTCGACGACTTGTCCCCGTATCTGCGTCTCGACCGCTCGAAGATCGTCGTCTCGTATGCCGCGCCGGGTCCGAGCTTCACACCCCGCCGCGACGAGCTCGCGCTCGCCCGGTTCCGCGAAGCGTATGCGCTGCCGGAACGGTTCATCCTCACCGTGGCGCGCACTTACCACACCGGTCACGGGCGGCTGCCGGCGTACCCGGGCGGCAACAATGAGCGTCTGGTCCGGGCCTATCGGCTATATCGCGAGCGAGGCGGGCGGCTGCCGCTCGTCGTCGCCGGCAAGCGCGTCGATGCGTATCTGCGCGCTCGCGGCTATGAAGACCGAGAGCTCGAAGACATCGTCTTCACCGGGTTCGTGCCGCACGAGCGCATCCATTCGCTGTATCAGCTCGCGGAGCTTTTCGTGCTTGCGACGCTGAACGAGAGCTTCTGCTTTCCGCTCGTCGAGGCGATGGCTTGCGGATGCCCGGCGATCGCGCCCTCTACCGGCGCGTGCTACGAGATCGGCGGCTCGGCGATTCGGCTCGTAGATCCGTTCGATCCGGAAAGCATCGCCGAAGCGCTGCTCGAGCTCGATCGCTCGCCCGAGCGCCGTCGAGCGATGAGCCGCGAAGGCCTCGAGGTCGTGCGCCGGTTCAGCTGGAAGGATACGGCGCGGCGCACATTGGCCGTGTTCGATGCGCTCGTGCCGCCGTCCGTGCCCGCGGCTCGAGCGGGCGTGGCGCCGCAGGCGCCGGCGAAACCATGAGCAAGGCACGTAGCACGCGGAGCGAACGATCAAAGCTACGCTGAAGATCGCCGTCAGCATCGGATTGCTCGTCGCGATCCTCTGGTACGTCGACGCGATCGATGACGTCGCTCGGCTGTTTCGCACCGCGTCGTTGGCTTGGCTCGCGGCGGCGTTCGTCGTAATGACGCTCGACCGGCTGCTGATGAGCTACAAGTGGATCTTGCTCCTCGAGTCGCGCGGGCTCGAGCTGCCGCTGTATCGGGGATTCACGATCTATTGCGCCGCGATGATGTGGGGCATGTTCCTGCCGTCGACCGTGGGCGCGGATGCGCTGCGAGGGTATCTGACGTCGCGGACAGGCCTCGACGGCTACGAGGTCGCCGCGTCGATCATCGTCGAACGTATGGTCGGCTTCGTCGCGGCGCTCGTCTTCGGGCTGATCGGCATGACGATCATGAGCGCGACGGGCGCCATCGACGAGCGTTTCGATCCGGTCTGGTGGCTCGGCGGCGCGATGATCGCCGCCGCTGCCGGGGCGGTGCTCTTGTCGTTCGAGCCGCGATTCTTCCGCGCGCTATGGCGCCTCTTGCCTCGGCGTGCGCGACGCTCGCGAATCGCGGCCCGCTTCGGCGATTTCCATGCGGTGTACCGGCGCTACGGCGCGGAGCGCGCGGCCCTCTCGGCGTTCTTTGTCCTGACGCTGGTCGAGCAGGCTTTCGCGATCGTCGCGACCTGGGCGCTCGCGCTCGCGCTGGGGGTCGACGTCGCGCTCTGGTTCGTTGCCGCAGCCGTGCCGTTGTCAATGCTGATCGCGAGACTGCCGATTGCGTTCGACGGCATCGGCGTCTACGAGGGCGCCTTCGTGCTGCTGATGCGACTCAACGGGATCGCACCGGTCGAGGCGTTGTCGATCGCGCTCGCGGGGCGCGTCGTGCAGATTCTCGCGTGGGCGCCGTGGTGGTTCCTGTATTCGGTCGGCCACGAAAGCTTGTCGGCCGACCGAGTACGACACGCTCTCGCCGGCCGCCGCGATCAGTGGAGCGCCGGCCGGCCGCCGGGTTCCGGATCCCCTCGGCGCGACGATCCGTCGAGCACCTTGTAGTAGCGGAACTTGCCGGAAGGCTCGCGCGGGATCCTCGCGACGATCTCGGTCTCCGCCAGGCAGTCGGGGCCGAGGATCTCGCGCAGCAGATCGCCGACCTGCCGCTCGAGCGCTGCCAAGTCCGGCCGGCGGTGGGCCTCGATGCGCACCCGCCATCGCTGCCGGTCGATCTGCTCGAACAGCACCTTCTGCGCGCAGCCGAGCGGCGTGCCGGGGGCGCAGCGCTGCATCGCATCGCCGAGCACCGAGCCGTGGATCGGGGTGCCGTCGGTCCGCATCACGAGATCCGCGGCGCGCCCCCGAAGCGAGGCGAGAACGGGCTGGGGACGGCCGCAGCGGCATCGGTCCGGGGAGAGGGCGCCGAGGTCGCCGATGCGGCAACGGACGAGCGGCATGCCGCGGTTCACGATGCTCGTCGCGATGATCTCGCCGAGCTCTCCCGGCGGCGCCGGCGCGCCGTCGCGGAAGATCTCCAAATGCACGTTCGTCGTCAGCACGTGCAGCGAGCCCGCTGGGCATTCGGCCGCGATCGGTCCCATTTCCGTGCAGCCGTACGATTCGATCAGCCGCTCGCCGAGGTGGCGAACGATCTCCTCGCGCTGAAAGCCGTAGAGCTGCTCTCCGCCGACCTTGATGTACGGCACGCGGAAAGCGCCAGCGGCACGGTCCGTGCGGCCGATATGGCGCGCGAGCTCGTGAACCGCGGATGGGGTCCCCCAGACGAGCTGGGGCCGCCGCGTATCGATATACGCCGCCGCCGCATCGAGACGCAACGGCGTCAGGTCGTCGGCCGGCACGAAATGCCGGTTCAGCACGAAATTCTCGAGGACCGACGCCGAGCCCCACAGCCGGAGCGTGCGCGCACCGATCTCGAGGCCATGCCAAAGCATCGGGTGATACTCCGCGGCCCAGCTCCACGCGACGGCGTCCGCGTTCCACAGCACCTCGATCGGTCTTCCGGTCGACGCCGAGCTGCGCCGTGCCAGCAGCAGCGGGCGCCGCGCACCGTCGGCGACGAGCTCGTTCCTGCGCTCGACGAGGTCGTTGCGGTCGAGCATCGGCCAGCGCGTAATGTCGCGCGGATCGGACGCGATCGATCGACGCCACGCGTCGGATCGGTAGAGCGGCACGCGAGCGCTCGCGAACTCGAGCAGCGCCTCGAGGCGCTGCCGCGAGAGCGCGGCGTAGCGGGCGTCGTCGAGCGCATCCCAAGCCGCGAGATGCCGTATCCACTTGCCGACCGGCCGGCCTCGCACGCGTTGGATGCCGAGGTACATCGAGCGATGGAAAACGCGCTCGAGCTTGCCGCCGGCCGGCTCGCGGTCATTGCCGGTCGGGATGCGGCGGGGAGGAGGGCGATCGTGCGCGGCAGCGGTCTCGATCTTGCTCATCCTCGAGCGCTCCACGCCGACTGCGGCGCGCGCTCGCCGTCCGGCCGGCTCGAAGCGCGCTCCGAGCCGCTGCGGCCGTTCCGACGAAGCTCGCGGACGACGCGCGCCGGAACGCCGACGGCAAGCGTGTCCGGCGGGATGTCCCGGATGACGACGGCGCCCGCGCCGATCACTGCGCCGTCGCCGATCGTCACGCCGCCGATGATCGTCGTGTTCGCCCCGATCCAGACCCGTCGGCCGATGACGATCGGGGTGAAGCTCGCCTCGAGATTGTCCGTATAGTCGTGTCCCGTCGTCGTCACGATCGTTCCCGGCCCGACTTGAGTTTCGGCGCCGATGTCGATTCCGCCGTGCCCGTACATCTGCACGAAGCTGTTCACCGCGACTCGGTCGCCGATCGTCACGCGTCCTCGTACTCCTGCACGAATATAGATCGCGTCCTGAAACAGACAATCGCGTCCGATACGGACGTTCGATGCATTGATGATTCGGTTGCCGGTACCGAATACGCAGCCCGGCGCGGCGACGCGGAGCACGTAGCGGAAGCGGAACGTCGCAAGACCGATGCGCGCGAGCCTCAACCCTTCGAGCGGGTCCCGCCGCAGGCCCGCGAGCGCTTCGGCGAGCTTGTTGCCCCAGTTCATTCGGCCGCCAGGTGCCGGGGGGCGCATCCCGTTCGTGGGCCTGCCGGGCGTCCTCGCAAAAGCCGCCTACGCTTGGGCGCCATAATAGTAGTAGTACGGTGCGACGTTCTCGGACGATTTGTTCAGCACAGTGCCGACGACGTTCAGATCCTGCAGCAGCTCTTTCGCTGCGACCAAGTCCGACTGCTTCGTCGTGCCTTGCGCGAGCACGAGGAGGATCGCGTCGACCAGCGGGCTGAATGCGAGCATGTCGTCCGTCGCGAGAAGCGGCGGCAGATCGAAGACGACGATGCGGCCTTCGCCCTGACGGAGCTGATTGACGAGCACGTGCATCTGAGGAGACGTCAGAAGCTCGGACGAGTTCGAGAACGAACGCTCGTTCAGCAGCAGCCCGAGCCGCTCGATCCCGGGGCTGAACAGCGCGCGCTCGAGCTCGACGGCGCCCTGAAGCACGTCGCCGATGCCGTGACGGGGATAGACGCCGAGATAGCGCGAGATCGCGGGCTTGCGCAGGTCGAGGTCGACGAGGATGACGCTCGTCGAGAGATCTCGCGCCATGCTGATACTGAGGTTGATCGCAGTCAGCGTCTTGCCTTCGTCGGGACACGTCCCGGTCACGGCGAGCGTCGTCCAGCCGTTGCGCCGCATCCTTTGGAGCACCCGCGTGCGCAGCATCTTGTACGCGGAGCTCGCCGGCACGTCCTCGTCTTTCAGCACGCGATGGTTGTGCAGCGTGCGGGGATTGAGCTTGATGCGCGGGAGGCACTCGGTCGCGATCGATCCGCCCGTGCGTGCGGTGATCTCCGTGATCTCGGTCGGCTCGCCTTCGCGGCCGGCCGTTCTCGCACCCCGTACCCGCGCCAACCCGTTGTCGATCGTTGCCATGCGTCGCTCCCGATTACTGTCCGGGCGGCGTCATGACGAGCAATGTCACGACGCCGATCCATGCCGTGACACTCGCGGCTATGGCGAAGCGCTTCCATCTGCGCTGCCGCATGTCGGCTTCGTTGTCGATATAAGGAACCATCACGAGCGGCGGAATCTCGAGCAGCGCGTGCACGTCGCGCGGGCTGCGCACCGTCGAGTCCATCGTCTCCGCGACCGCGACGCCGCCCGCTCCGCCGAGGAACGCGAACGCGAGGCCGAGCAGCAGGATCGCGATTCGATTCGGCTGCGCGGGCCGCGTCGGCTCGTCCGGCGAGTTCACGACGCTGAAGCGATCGCCTCGGTTCTGCTCCTCGAGGCTCACCGCGATCGCCGCATCCTGCTGCTTCTGCAGGACTTGGCCGTACTGCGCGACGAGCTGCTCGTAGCCGCGGCTGAGCGCGGCGTACTCCCGCTCGACCTCCGGCGTTCGGGTGAGCCGCTCCTCGAGGCTCGCAAGCCGCGCGCGCAGCTCGTCGCGGCGGGCTGTCGCCGCCTCGAGGTCGGCGCGCGCGGCATCGAGCTGCACCTGCCGCTGGATGTAGGCGGGGTTGTCCGGCGGCGCGGCGCGTGTCGTGCGCGGCCGCGTCCGCGGCGCGGCCGCTAACGCCTGCTCGAGGTTCGCGATCGCCATTTCGAGGCGAACGACGTCCGGGTGCTCGTCGGTGAGCCCGCGCTCGCGCACCGACTCGAGCTCTTGCCTGCGGCCATCGAGCGCCGTCTCGAGAATGTCACGATCGAGTCCGGGCAGACCGGTCTGCGCGCTCAGCGCTTCGATCTCGCGCCGAAGGCGCAAGATGTCGGGATGATCCTGGCTGTAGATCGCGGAGTCTCGAACGAATTGCCGCTGCAGCATCTTCAATCGGTCGGCGGGACTCAACAGCGCATTGCCTTGCTCGTCGAACACGACTGAATACGGACTGAGCTGCGCGAGCTCGGACTCGAACAGCGAGACGCGCTCGCGGAGGTTGCGGATCTCCGCATCGACGGCTTCGAGGTCACGCTCGGTTCGGTCGAGCAGCGCCATGTTCATGTCCGCGAGCTCCGGCAGCCGCCCCGCGTTGTTCCGCTTGAACTCGGCGAGCGCGGCCTCCCGCTCGGAGATCTGCTCTTCGAGGCGGCGCGCTTGTGCTTCAAGAAACTCCAACGTCTCGGCGGCGAGCTGCTGGCGTGTGCGCTGATTCTCGCTGAGGTAGAGCGCGACGAGATCGTCTGCGATCGCGTGCGCGATGGCCGGCGACGAGTGACGGAAGCCGACACGGAACGCGATGACGTTCGGACCCGCGGCGATCAGCGACGGAATGAGCTCCGGATCTTCGGCGGCGGTCACGACGTTGCGGCGCAGCTCGCGCGCGGCTTCGCGCGGCTCGAGCTCGGGATACGGCTCATGACGCTGCGCGATCGTGCCGAGATTCTCGTCGGTCAGCACGCGCTCGGTGATGCGGCGAACCCGCTCGTTGGGAAGGTTCGCGATCATGGATCGGACGATATCCTCGGGAACCTCGGACTGCTCCACCAGGAGGACGCCGCTCGACTCGTAGACGGCCGGGAGCTTGAATGCGAGCCCGATCGCGATCGTCAGGACCGGCGCTGCGATCAGCGCGAACAGCCCGACCCGACGCTTCAGGATACCTACGTAATCCTTGAGGCTCAGCTCGGCTTCGCTTGTTTCCTCCATCGTTCTTGTTCCCTTTCGGAGCGTGCGGTCCCCGTAGTTCGAGTCGCGCTACGGAACCACCACCACGTCCCCGCTCTCCAGCAGGATGTTCTGCTCGAGGTTGCGGCCGCGCACGACGTCGTCGAAGCGAAACGGCAGTGCAACTTGCCTGCCATTCTGGCGGCGTAGGACGAAAATGTTGTTCGTCGAGGCGAACGCCGTCGTGCCCCCGGCGATGCTGAGCGCCTGCATCACGTCGATACGGGGGTTCATGACAAACTCGCCGGGGTTGTTCACCTGGCCGAGCACGTACACCTTGTTGCCATTGATCTGACGGACCGAGACCGTGACGACGAGCCCGGGGATATAGCGGGCGAGGCGGTCCGTGATCTCCTGGCGCAGCTCCTCGACCGTCTTGCCGACCGCGCTGATATCGCCGGCGAGGGGGAATGAGAAGCCGCCGTCGGGCCGAACGAGCACCTCGTGATCGAGCCCCTCTTCCTTCCAGACGGAGACATGCAGGACGTCGCCCGGCTGAACTCGGTAGCCGCGAGTATCGATCGTGCCGGGCCCCTCGTCGTCCTGCGCGGCGGCCGATATCCAGGGTGCCCCCGAGCAGAGCCCGAGCAGCATACAGAGCGCGAGCATGCATCTTGCGCGCCGCTTCGTGCGCATGGGTACGGCTGTTGCAGTGGCGTTGATCGGTGAGCAGATGGACATATGTTTCATGTTCGTCTTCTTCATCTAGAAGCGGCCTGCGAACGACGAAGGACATGCGCCGGCCGCAGCCGATAGAAGCATCGACCTCAGCTTAGCAAAACGAAAACGCGCAGCGTGATAGCGATCGACGCGTTTGAAAAAGATGTGATGCGTTCTTGTTTTTGGAAACGAAAATGACGAGCAGAAACTTTGCAGCGTTGGATAGTCGTGTCTTCGATGTTCTGGTCATCGGCGGCGGTGTCTTCGGTGCGTGTGCTGCGTGGGATGCGACGTTGAGGGGCATGTCCGTCGCTCTCGTCGAACGAGCGGACTTTTGCTCGGGCGTATCGGCGAACTCCTACAAGTTCGTGCACGGCGGCGTTCGATACTTGCAGCATGGAGACGTTTCTCGATTACGTCGTTCCTGCGCGGAGCGAAGCGCACTGCTCAGGATTGCGCCTCACCTCGTAAGCCCGGTGCCGATCGCGATTCCGACGTTCACGCGGCCGCGCCAGGGGAAGGCGCTGCTCGCCGCGGGACTCCTCGCGTACGATGCGCTGACGCTCGATCGAAACCTCGGAATCGGCGATCGCGAGCGGCGCATTCCGCTCTCGCGCTTCGTTGGCCGGGACGAGGTGCTCTCGCTGTTTCCGGATTTGCCGCGGCGGGAGCTCACCGGAGCAGCGATCTTCTGGGATGGGCAGATGTACAATCCGACGCGGCTCGTTCTCGCGTTCGTGCGCTCGGCGATCGAGCATGGAGCGATCGCGGTCAATTACGCGGAAGCGGAGAAGCTGTTGTTGTCGGATTCGTCAGTCGAAGGCGTTCGAATCCGAGACAACTTTTCCGGGGAACGCGTCGACGTCAAGGCGAAGGTCGTGCTGAACGCTGCCGGGCCGTGGGTGCCTTGGCTGCTCGCGGACATCGATCGCGACCGAGGCGCGCTCAAGGGCAGCTATTCTCGAGACGCGTGCTTCGTCGTGCGCCGCCGCTTCACCCACCCGTATGCCGTCGCGCTCCAAGGCAAGACGAGGGATCCCGACGCGTTGCTGAGCCGAGCCGCGCGGCACCTGTTCCTGACGCCGTGGCGGGAGTACACGCTGTGCGGGGTATGGCATCGAGTGTGGACGAATCATCCGGACGAGGTGCGGATCACGCCTGAAGAGCTCGAACGGTTCATCGGCGAGGTGAACGACGCGATGCCCGGCCTCGGTCTCAAGATGTCCGACGTGACGATGTGGAATGCGGGGCTCGTGCCGTTCGGCGACAATGATGCGGACGCGTCGGACCTGCGTTACGGCAAACGTTCGCACGTGATCGATCACGGTCGGGCGCATGGGCTCGACAACCTCGTCAGCCTGATTGGCGTGCGGTACACGATGGCGAGGGCCGACGCTGGACGCGCGGTCGATCTCGTCTGCGCGAAGATCGATCCGAGGCTCGGCCGCGCACGCACCGATCGGACGCCGCTTCACGGCGCCGGGTTCGAGCGTTTCGACGCGCTCGTCGCCGCGGTCGCGAGAACGGTCGGAGACGACGCTAGCCGGGAGGCGGCCACGGCGCTCGCGCACAATTACGGCACGCAGTACCGCAGCGTGCTCGCACTCGGCGCAGATCCCGAGATCGGACGCGGCTGCTTGCCCGGCTCGACGACGTTCCGTGCGGAGATCGCATACGCCGTACGCGAGGAGATGGCGCTTCGGCTATCGGACATCGTCTTCCGGCGCACGGATCTCGCGACCGGCGGGCATCCGGGACCGAAAGCGCTGCAGGAAGCCGCAACCCTCGCGGCGCGCGAGCTCGGGTGGGACGAGCGGACTCGGCGGGAGGAGATTGCGCTCGTCGAACGAAGGTTCATCATAGGTCACGACGCCGGTTTCGCGCCTCCGGAGCGCGTGTCGCCGAGCGCGAACGAAGCGCTTGCCGGCGCGGGCGCATAGCCCGAAGGCGGCGGATTCTCGGGCGGCACGGCGGCAGAAGCATGAAGGGCGGAGTGCGGCGGGCTGGTCGGGGCCGCCGCGCGGGAGCGCATCGTCCAATGGGGGACATCGCCGAATGGACGCATTGATCACCGGGGCGACGGGGTTCATCGGGTCGAGGCTCGCCGAGCGTCTCGCGAACGCGGGTCATAACGTCATCGCGTTCGGCGCGGAGCACACGCCGCTCGAGGCGGCGCGCCGCAGGGGCCTCGAAGCGCTCGGTATCCGCGTCGAGACCGGCAAGCTCGACGATCTCCCGCTGCTTCGACGGCTCGCCGAATCCGCGGATACCGTTTTCCATCTCGCGGCGGCGCAACACGAATCGAACTTCGGCATCGACTACTTTCGCGCCGTGAACGTCTGCGGCACCCGGAACCTGCTCGACGCGTGCGAGGAGGCGGGCGTCGAGCGCTTCGTTTACGGCAGCACGATCGGCGTCTACGGCTCCGCTCGGAACGGGCATCTCGACGAGAGCTCGGCGCCGAGACCCGAGAACGTCTATGGCCTCACGAAGCTCGAAGCCGAGCGGGCCGTCGCCGCTCGCGGGGACAGGCTCAAATGGACGATCGTGCGGATATCGGAGACTTACGGTCCGGGCGACGGGCGGCTCGTGAAGCTCTTCAGGCTCGTCGATACCGGCGTCGTGCCGATCATCGGCAGCGGCACGAACGAGCACCATCCGGTCTATATCGACGATCTCGTCGCGGGACTCGAGCTCGCGGCCGGCATGCCGGAAGCGGTCGGGGAGACGATCGTTCTCGCGGGCAAGGACGTGCTGCCGACCCGCGAGCTGATCGAGCGCGTCGCCGACGCGCTCGGCAAACGGCTGCGCAGCGTGAAGCTGCCGCTCGGGCCGTTTCTGCTCGCCGCGGTGATGTGCGAGACCGGCTGCCGGCCTTTCGGGGTCTCGCCGCCTTGGCATCGCCGACGTCTCGACTTCTTCGTCAAGCGGTTCGTGTTCTCGATGGAGAAGGCCGAGCGCCTGCTCGGTTACCGGCCGTGCGTGTCGTTCGGCGACGGCGCGCGCGAGACGGCCGCCTGGTATCGCTCGAAGGGGTACCTGTAATCAGCCCGCCGCGGGCTTGTAAGCGACGGCCGCGATCTTCTTCGTCAGGATTCGAACGTTCTTCCCGTACATCTTGTACGCCGCTTTGAAGAAGAGCTCGGCGGTCTTCGTGAAGGCGAGCCCGACATAGTTCAACGGGTTAGTCCAGAAGACGTAGATCGACAGCGGCAGCGTCTCGATCCGCTCGAATCCGCCCAGCGTCAGCACCTGTACGAGGCTGTGCTCGGTGAACGAGTTGAAGTGGTCGATGTTGTGCGCGAGGTTCTCGGATCCGACCAGAGGGTTTGCCCCGTTCAGCCCATAGACGAGCACGTAGCCGCCGGGTCGGAGCGCGGCGCGGCATAGGCGCAAGAACTCGATCTGCTCGTCGAGCGTCAAGTGATTGAGCTCCTGCTCCGGCAGGATCACGTCGTATTCGCTCTCTCTGCCTTCTAGCCACTCGAAAGCCCGCGCCGCGCGGCAGTCGAGGCTGCGGCGCACGGCGTGGGCGACCTTCTCGGGATCGGAGTCGATACCGATGACGCGAGTGAAGCCTTCCGAGCGCAGCATGTTGACGAGATAGCCTGGGCCGCAGCTCACGACGAGAATGCGCGCGTTGCGGTCCTTCGGCATGCGCGGCAGATAGTTGTGCTGGTAGTAGCGATAGAAAGAGTCGTAGCCCTTCTCGACGTCGTCCGGCGCTTGCCAGTACGAGTCGAACGGCTCGAGCCGCGCGGCGAGCGAAAAGGACCGCGAGGGCGTACCGGCAGGCGTGTGCGGAACCGCTCGCTGCGTCGAGGTGGTCGCCGAGCGAGCTCGATTTTCGGTATCGTCCTGCAAGTCGGTTGCCATAACGGTGCCGCCTCCCGTCGCCGTCTCCTCGGGCGCCGCGTCGTCGCTCGCGGCGAACTGGCGCGGCGTTGCGCCGAGTCGATAACTACACGAAGCGTAACCGGAAAACGGCCTGCGCGCGTTCCAAAGTTTTCAAGCCGCGTTCCAAAACTTGCTGTCGAAGAGCGCGCGCGGACACGCGGTGTCCGGCGTCCGCGATTGGACGAAAGTCATCGGGTAGCTCTTGGCACGTAATCTGTATGACTGAAGCCCGACGCGTCGCGCGAGGCGGCGCGTGCGGCATGCGCGCGGGGGGCTCATCGATCGCGGAAGCGCGAGGCTCTCGACCGAGGAGAACGAGAATGAAGGGCACGAAGATCGCGGCACCCGCGAGAACGTCATCGGATATCGCGGCGCGCCGGTTCCGCGGATGAAGATTCTATTTTGCAACTACGAGTACCCGCCGCTAGGCGGCGGAGGCGGCGTCGTGAACGCCGCGCTAGCCGCCGAGCTCGCCAAGCGCCACGACGTCACGGTGCTGACGTCGCGCGGTCCGGGGCTCGAGCCGACGGAGATCGTTGACGGAGTCCGCGTCGTGCGCGTTCCGGTCCTGTTTCGTCGCCGGCGCGCAGTCGCGAATTTCGCGTCGATGCTCGCGTATGTCGGCACGGGAACGCTTGCGGGGCGACGTTTGCTCGCGAAGGGCCAATACGAGATCGTCAACACGCATTTCGCATTGCCGACCGGGCCCGTCGGAGCGGCCCTCGCGCGCGTCGGAAAGGTGCCGAACGTGCTGTCGGTGCACGGCGGCGATCTGTTCGATCCGAGCAAGCGCT
>CAYMAF010000010.1:23278-36939 GCA_964388365.1 uncultured Gammaproteobacteria bacterium
GTGCCGAACGTGCTGTCGGTGCACGGCGGCGATCTGTTCGATCCGAGCAAGCGCTCGTCCGCGCACCGGCACGCGCCGCTGCGCGCAGTCGTGCGTTACGTCGCTCTCGCCGCGGACGCGGTCGTCGCGCAATCCGAGGATACGCGCGATAACTTGAATCGCTACTACGCGCCAGAGGTTCGGCCGGTGATCATACCGCTCGGGATCGCCGCGCCTCCTCGCGTCGCGGCGTCGCGCGCATCGCACGACGTGCGTCCCGACGACGTGCTGCTGATCGCCATCGGCCGGCTCGTCGCGCGTAAGCGCTTCGAACGGCTGATCGCGGCCGTTGCGATGCTCGACGATCCGCGCGTCAAGCTGCTTCTGATCGGCGACGGCCCTAAGGCAGCCGAGCTTCGGGAACAGGCCGCGCGTCTCGGCGTCGCGAGCCGCGTGCGGTTTTGCGGCGCCGTCGACGAAACGACGAAGCACGAGCTGCTCGAGATCGCCGACATCTACGTCTCGACGAGCGATCACGAGGGGTTCGGTCTCGTCTTTCTCGAGGCGATGACGCACGGCTTGCCGATCGTCTGCGGCGACCGCGGCGGGCAGCGGGATTTCCTCGTCGACGGAGCTAGCGGATATCTCGTGCCGCCGGACGACGTCGGACGGGTGGTCGAACGCTGTCGGCGTTTGATCGATCGCGCGGATGAGCGGCTCGCGATCGGCAATGCGAACCGCGCGCGGGCACGGGATTTTTTCATCGGCCGCTGCGCGGAGCGGTACGAGGAACTTTTCGAGACCGTCGTCCGAGAGCATCGGCGCCGCGCGCGACTCGGTATCGCCGGGCGAGTCGCGGAGGGCACGAAGTGAGCGAGCGCGGCAGCGACCGCGAGGCCGAGTCCTTCGGCGCGCCGAGCCCGGCGCTGTCCATCATCGTTCCGCTCTACAACGAGGAGGCGAACGTCGAGCCGTTGTGGAGCGCGCTCGAGCACGCGCTGTCCCCCGCGGGGCTCGATTACGAGGTGCTGCTCGTCGACGATGGCAGCACGGACGGCACGTTCGAGGCCGCCGCTGCCCTTGCTCGTTCTCACCGCGAGGTCCGGGTCGTGAAGCTGCGCCGCAACTACGGCCAGACGCCCGCGATGGCCGCGGGTATGGAGCAAGCGCGCGGCGAGGTGCTCGTGACGATGGACGGAGACCTGCAGAACGACCCCGAGGATATCCCGCGCTTCCTCGCGACGCTCGAGCAAGGCTTCGATATCGTCGTCGGATGGCGGCACGACCGCAAGGACAAGCTCTGGTCGCGCAAGGTGCCGTCGCGAATCGCGAATGCGCTGATCGGCAAGGTGACCGGAGTGCCGATTCGGGACAACGGTTGCTCGCTGAAAGCGTATCGCTCGAACGTGATCAAGCAGATCCCGTTGTACTCCGAGATGCACCGGTTCATTCCCGCGATAGCGTCCCTCGCCGGGCCGCGAATCGCCGAGATCAAGGTTCGTCATCATGCGCGGCGTCACGGACAATCGAAGTACGGGCTGTCGCGCGTGTATCGCGTCTTGCTCGATCTGCTGGCGGTGAAGACGATCATCGGCTTCGCGTCACGGCCGGCAGGCTGGTTCGCTCTGCTCGCGATGCCGGCGTTTCTCGTCGCGGCCGCGTGTATCGGTGCGAGCCTGTACGAGCTGCTCGTGCTCGAGCAGCGATTCTCGACGGCGCTCGCCGGAGTTGGCGTGCTGTTCGGGGCGCTCGCGTTCTTCATGACGATGATCGGAATGCTCGGCGAGATCGTCTACAAGACCGGCGACGCAAGAGACCACCGCTTCTCGATGGTGACCGCCGAGGCCGTCGCGGGCGCAGTATCCGGCGTGAGCGGGCAGGGCGCCGGACGGTTCGAGGATCGAGGACCGACGGACGAGCAGGAAGGCCAACGATCATGAGACGAACGGATCTTTCGGTCGTCGTGCCCGTCGGTAAGCGCGTCGACGATCTTGCGGCGCTGCATCGCGAGTACCGACAGGGGCTCGATGCGTGCGGCGCGAGTTATGAGATGATCTACGTCCTCGACGGCGATCGGGATGCTCGCCGCGAGCTCGAGGCGATGCGCGAAGCGGGCGAGCCGCTCAAGATCATCCGGCTGGGCAAGAGCTTCGGCGAAGCAACCGCGCTGATGGTGGGCTTCGCGAATGCCGACGGCGCGCGCTTCATGACGCTGCCGGCCTACTTCCAGATCGACGGACGCGAGCTGCCGAAGCTCGTCGCCGCCGCGGCCGGCGCGGATCTCGTCGTCGCGCGCCGTTGGCCCCGCCGCGGAGGCCGCTTCGAGAGGCTCCGCAGAAGCGGCTTCCATGCGTTATTGAGGCTTGTGACGCGCGAGTCCTTTCACGACCTCGGCTGCGGCGCTCGGATCATGAGCCGCCGCGTCGCCGAGGAGATCACGATCTACGGAGATCAGCATCGCCTGCTGCCGGTGCTCGCGGCGCAGCACGGGTTCGCGGTCGAGGAGATCGACGTCGCGCAGTCGCCTCGGGACGAGTTCCGCGGACGCTATCGTCTGCGCGAGTATCTGCATCGGCTGCTGGATCTCTTCACGGTGTTCTTCCTAACGCGCTTCACGAAGAAACCGCTGCGCTTCTTCGGCATGATCGGCAGCGGCACGTTCGCCGTCGGAGCGCTCGGGGTCGCGGTGCTCGTGATGCAGCGCCTGTTCTTCGGCGTCGCGCTCGCCGACCGGCCGGCGTTGCTGCTCGCGTGCCTGCTGCTCGTGCTCGGTGTGCAGCTCTTTGCGCTCGGCTTGATCGGGGAGCTCATCATCTTCACGCATGCAAAAGATCTGAAGGACTACCGGATTGCGGACATCGTCGACTCGCGCGGTCGCATCAAGGACCGGGAAGACGAGCGCGCGGAGCTCGGTCCCGGCGCGGGCGCAGGCACGCTGGACATCCCGCGGGCGACCTCCGGATGACGCAACGCGTGGCATGCAACTTGCTCCCCGGTCGCTGCGTTTAGCCGCGTCCGGTCGGCGGCGGCAAGACAAATCCCCGAGCGAGCGAGCAACGATGTTCGGCGAAAACACGGCAGTATCGACGACGGCCGACGGCGGGGCCCGCCGTGGGGCTTCCGTGCTGCGAAATCGCTATGTGCTCGAGACGCGGCTCGCGCAAGGGCGGCTCGGCACGATGCATCGCGCGACGGACCGGCTGCGCGCGCAGGGGCTCGAGCATGTCGCGATCCTGGTCCTGCCGGCCGAGATCTCGGCCGATCCCGCTCGGCTCGACGCATTCAAGGCCGGATTCGAGGACGTGCGCGCGCTTTCGCATCCGAATATCGTCGAGCTTTACGATCTCGATTGCGACGGCGACGAGCATTTCGTCGTGCTCGAGTGGATCGACGGGGAGTCGCTGCGCAGCGTGATCGATACGCTCGCGCCCGAGACGGTCTGCGAGACCGATGCGCTCGGCGTCGTGCGCGCAATCGGCGGCGCGCTGATCTACGCGCATGCGAAAGGGATCGTGCATGGGGACGTTCGGCCGGAGAACGTCATCGTCACCGAGCACGGCGAGGTGGTGCTGCTCTTCACGCCGGCATGCCTCGTCCGCAGCGCACCGTTCGCCGTTACGCAGCGAGACGATGTTCGCGGCCTCGCTGCGCTGCTCTACGAGCTGATGGCCGGCACGCCGCCGCCGGTAGGCGGGCTCGATGACGGAACCGCTGCGGACGAGCTGCGGCCGATCGACGAGCTCGGCCGCAAGCGGTGGAAGGCGTTGCGGCGTGCGTTGTCGCTTCGCGACGGCCGCATCGCGACCGTTCGGCAATTGCTCGCGTCACTCGATCTCGAGCCTGCGCTAATCTCCGGGCGGCGCGGCCGCAAGGGATACCGCGCGGTCGGCCGCAGCCGCCGCGGCCGGGGGATCGCGGCGGTCGCTGCGCTCGCGATCGCCGCGGCGGCCGTCGTCGGCGCCTATCGCTACGGCTCGGTGCGCGCGCCGCAGGCGGTCGATCTCGCCGCGTGGTCGTCCGCGTTTCCCGCCGCCTTCGATCGCGCTGCGTCGTGGACGCGCGCAGCGTTCGTCGAGGCGCGGAGCGGACTCGCGCGCGCGGGCGGCTCGGTCGCGGTCTATGCCGAGAACGTCAAGGCGAGCGTGTCGTCGGCGGTGCCAAGCGGCGCCGAGCGCGAGGCGCCAAGCGATGCTGAGAGGGAGGCGCCGAACGATTCCTCGAGCGCGGCACCGAACGATACCGCGAGCACGAGGCCGGGCGATGCCGGGAGCGCGGCGTCGGCCGAAAGCGCAGAACGGGGCGAGCCGATATCGAACACGCTTCGCCGCGACGCGTCGGAGCTGGAGGTGTCGCAGGCCCCGCCGGCCGATCCGCCTGCGGCGGGCGCGGATTCCGCGGCGGCGGCCGCACCAGAGGCCGCGCAGGCCCGCAAGGACGACGAAGCGGTGTCCGGACCGGAACCGGCCGGTCGGACGGCGGTCTATTTCACGATGCCGGAGGTTTCCGTTTCGGAGAGCGGAGGCGTCGCGGCCGTCCGGGTGACGCGGACGAATTCTCGCGGCACACTCCCGTTCGTATGGTGGACTCGTGACGGCTCTGCCGTCGCGGGGGAGGACTACGCCGATCTCGGCCGTGTCGTCGAGCAGTTTGCGGAGGGGGAGACGATGCGAACGCTTTACGTCCCGATCGTGTCGGATGCGGTGCCGGAGCCGCACAGCGAGCACTTCGAGGTGCTCGTCGGCGCGTTGTCGCTGCAAGGCAATCAGAACGGTGCGATCGAAAGCGCGCGGATAACGATCGTCGATGATGATTGACTCGTCGGAGCTCGAACGAGCGGCACGCGAACCGCCGTCGAGCCGCGCTTCAACGAAGCCGAATTCACTAGAGCCGATCCGTCACTCGCCGAGGACGGATCCTTTGGATCGAGAGGACAGAGCGTTGGTACGAGCTTTGACGAGCAGGCCGTCGGTCCGTATTCCGATACTCGTCAGCCCGATGGCCTCTGGTGACGAGCTGGTCGGGTGGCAGGACGGTGTGCTGAGGATCCGAGTCGTCGCGAGCGACCGGGACGGCGCAGATGACCGTGCCGTCGAGTCGTTGCTCGCCGACGTTCTCAGCATCGAGGCTTCTCGTGTCCGGGTGCTGCTCGGCACGGGATCGCGCCGCAAGTGGGTCGAGATCGACGATTACGACGAGCTCGACCTCGAGCGCGATCTGCCGGGCCGGTGGGCGAGCGCGGACGAAACGGCCTAGCGCGGGCGCGAGCGGCTGAACCCTCGCGCCCGCGAGCCGATGCCCTCGATCAGGAAATCGTGACGCTGACCATCTCGGAGGGATCGCTTTCCGATCCCTCCGCGTTGAACGCGGTCGCGACGAAGTAGTAGGTCGCCGGGACGAGGTTCTCGAGCACGTACGTCAGCACGGCCGGGTTGTCGATCGTCACCGAGTTCGTGTACTCGTCCGGCTGCGTGCCCCAGTAGATCTTGTACCCGGCGAGATCGGTGAGCGGCGAGCCGTCCTCGTTCTCCGTCGGCGCCTCCCAGCTTAGCTCGGCCGAGCCGCCCGCGACGGCGGTGACCTCGATGCTGAACGGGCCGAGCGCCGCGTCGTCCGCACCGTCGGTGACAGCGATGACGATATCGGGATACAGGCCGATATCGGCCGCGGACGGGGTGCCTTCGAGCCGGCCCGTCGTCGTCTCGAACGTTGCCCAGGGCGGCGCGTTCGAGATGCTGAAATGCAGGATATCGCCGTCGTCGTCGGTGGCCTCCGGTTGGAAGACGTACGGCGTATCGTGCAGCACGACCGGCTGCGGCACGCCGTGAATCTGCGGCGGCGAGTTCCCGGCGACCGGGTCGCCGCTTCCCGGATCGGAACCGGTCGGCGGATCGGAGGGCGAGCCGCTGCCCGGCGACGAGGGCGGGTTCTCGTGCCCGGGCGTCTTGCCCGGATCCGATGCCGCGGGTCCGGGACCGTCGTCGCCTCCGCCGCAGGCGGCAAGCGCGACGGCGACGCCGACCGCCAGTAAGGAGAGCCGAGCTCTCGAAACGCTGATGCCCATTCGATTGACCCCCATGCTCGTAGTACGAAGCGCAGTCGGGCGACGCGCGGCTCGAGAGCAAAATCGGGAATCGAGATCAGCGTGAGACGACAACGACGATCGGCGGCAGCGAGCGGCCGCTCGAGATCGGATGCCGGCAACCCCGCTGTCTTCGGGCCCCTCTAACCCTCAAGACCGGTGGTTTTGCGTCTCCGCCTCGCGGCGGATTTGCCCTTTTCAGCATCTGCGCAGACGGCTTCTGGTCGTGCTGCGCAGCGCAAAATCTACAAGAGCGCTCTGGAGTCACAAACGTGTCCCAAAAGGGAGACAAAAAAGCGGTGTGAGGACGCCGATTTGCGACGCCGGCGATCAATCGTTAGAATGCTAATCATTCGTGTACGAATAGTTTGCATGAGAACCAAGCGTCATCGCGCCCTGCACCCTGTGCCCGCCTACGAGGAGAAGGTCCTGAAGTCGCTGCGGCGGATCATCCGTGCGGTGGACCTGTATAGCCGCCGTCTCGTCGTGCAGCACGGCTTGAGCGGTCCGCAGCTCCTCGCGCTGACGCGGCTCGGAAAGGGTGCGATGCGGTCGGGTGTGCTCGCGCGAGAGCTGTCGCTGAGCCCGGCCACGGTCACGGGCATTCTCGATCGGCTCGAGTCGCGCGGGCTCGTCGAGCGCCGCCGTCAGATCGACGACAAGCGCACCGTCGTCGTCAGCCTCACGTCGGCCGGGCGTGCACTGCTCGACCGCGCGCCGCCGCCGCTGCAGGAGAGCTTCGTGAAGCAACTACGCGCGCTGCCGGAATCGGAGCAGGCGCAAATCTCGGCGACGCTCGAGCGGATCGTCTCGATGATGGCGGCGGAGGATATCGATGCCGCGCCGATGCTCGCCGCCGGCGACGCGGCCGCGGACGCAGAGTTAATGGATGATGTCTAGAAAGCGTTGTAATAGATTGATATGTGTGGAATAGCAGGAGAGCTTCGATTCGACGGGCGCGACGCGAATCGCACCGCGGTCGAGCGCATGACGGAGCGGCTCGCTGCACGCGGACCGGATGCCGCCGGTCACTTCAGCGAAGGGCCGGTCGCCGTCGGTCATCGCCGCTTGAAGGTCCTCGATCTGTCGTCGCGTGCGGCGCAGCCGATGATCGACGATGACCACGATCTCGTCGTCGTGTTCAACGGTTGCGTCTATAACTTCAACGAGCTTCGGCTCGAGCTCGAAGACTTCGGCCACCGCTTTCGAACGACGAGCGATACCGAGGTCGTGCTGAAAGCGTACGCCGAGTGGGGCGAGCGTTGCGTCGAGCGGTTCAACGGCATGTTCGCGTTCGTCGTCTACGAGCGCCGCACGGGGCGGGCGTTCGCCGCTCGCGACCGCCTCGGCATCAAGCCGTTGTATTACACCGAGTCCGCGGTGTGTTGGCGCTTCGCATCGACGTTGCCGGCACTGCTCGAAGCCGAGGAATCGATGCCGGAGGTCGATCCTATCGCGTTGCATCATTACATGAGCTTTCACTCGGTAGTGCCTGCTCCGCTTACGATTTTGCAAGGCATCCGTAAGCTTCCGCCGGCGACGCGGATGATGATCGAGCCGGACGGCGCGCGCCGTTCGGAGCGCTACTGGAGCCCGGCGTTCAAGCGCAACGGCAAAGCGAAGGCCGAGTTCGCCGCGCTCAAGGAACAGCTCGTCGATGCGCTCGGCCAGGCCGTGAAGCGGCGCATGATCGCGGACGTGCCGGTTGGCGTGCTGCTGTCCGGCGGCGTCGATTCGAGTCTGATCGTCGGCTTGCTCGCGCAGCACGGCGTCGAACGGCTCGAGACCTTCTCGATCGGCTTCGAGTCGGCCGGCGGCGAGTCCGGCAACGAGTTCGAGTACTCGGACCTCGTCGCGAGGACCTTCGGCACGGTCCACCATCAGATTCGGGTCGACTCGGCCGGGCTCGTCGAGCATCTGCCGGGCTGCTTCGAGGCGATGTCCGAGCCGATGACGAGTCACGACAACATCGCGTTCTATCTGCTGAGCCGCGAGGTATCGCAGCACGTCAAGGTCGTGCAGAGCGGGCAGGGAGCCGACGAGATCTTCGGCGGCTATTTCTGGTATCCGCCGCTGCTCGTCAGCGAGGATCCGGTCGCCGATTACGCGAACGCGTTCTTCGACCGCGATCACGACGAGATGCGTGACGTGCTCTCGCCGGACCTGATCGGCGCGGATCACAGCCGCGAGTTCGTCGCCCGCCATTTCGATGCGGCGAGCGCAACGAAGCCGTTGGACAAGGCGCTGCACATCGACACGACGGTGATGCTCGTCGAGGACCCGGTCAAGCGGGTCGACAACATGACGATGGCGTTCGGTCTCGAGGCGCGCGTCCCGTTTCTCGACCACGAGCTCGTCGAGCTCGCCGCGGCGATCCCTCCAGAGCTCAAGGTCGCGTTCGGCGGCAAGTTCGTTCTGAAGGAAGCGGCACGATCCCTGCTGCCTGCGGAGGTGATCGACCGGAAGAAGGGCTATTTCCCGGTGCCCGAGCTCAAGTATCTCGACGGGCCGAGCCTTGTGTTCGTCAAGGACGCGTTGAACGGACGGGCCGCGCGCGAGCGCGGGCTGTTCCGGCGCGAGTATATCGACCGTCTGCTCGATGCGCCGTCCGAGCACTTGACGCCGCTGAACGGCTCGAAGCTTTGGCAGATCGCCGCGCTCGAGGCCTGGCTCCAAACGCACACGATCAATTGAGGATGAAGCGACCACCCCGGACAACGAGCATCTCGATCGAGCCTTGGCGCTCCGACGAGCCCCGCTATCGCGGCGAGCCGCTCGCCGAGGAGGCGAGCGTCGACTGCGGCTGGGGCAAACTGATCTTCGGCCATACCTTCTCGTGCAACGAGCGCCTGATTGCGGCGATCGAGGATGAGCAGGACGGGCGGCGCAACCTCGCGCTGTACCTGCGCGACCCGCACGTCGTCGTCGCGATGGCGCCGCAGAGGCTTTTCCTCGACCCGTCGCATACCTATCGGCTATCGCTCGGCGAGTATCTGCCGGGACGCGTGCTGCCGGCCGGATTCCGAATCCGCCGGCTTCGCCGGTCCGCCGATGCCGACGAGATCCCGCGCCTGCTCGCGAGCAACCGGATGGTCGCGCCGGACGCGGAGTTCATCTGGCGGAACCGCAAGTCGAAGGCGCTGACGTGGCTCGTCGCCGAGGACCCGGCGACGTCGCGCGCGCTCGGCACCGTGATGGGCGTCGACCACGTCGAGGCGTTCGGCGATCCGGAGAACGGCTCGAGCATGTGGTGTCTCGCGGTCGACCCGCAGGCGCCGCAGCCCGGCATCGGCCGGGCGCTCGTCGCGCACATTGCCGATCATTTCGCCGCGCGCGGCCGGGCGTTCATGGATCTTTCGGTGATGCACGACAACGTCGGCGTCATCCGACTTTACGAGGATCTCGGCTTCCGACGCGTGCCGGCGTTCTGCGTGAAACGGCGCAACGCGATCAACCGCGATCTGTATCTCGGTAAGCAGCCGGACCGCGAGCTGAACCCGTACGCGAAGATCATCGTCGACGAGGCGGTGCGCCGCGGCATCGGCGTCGAGGTCGTCGATGCCGAGCACGGCTATTTCGCGCTGACCAGCGGCGGGCGGCGCGTGATGTGCCGCGAGTCGCTGAGCGAGCTGACGAGCGCGGTCGCGATGAGCCGCTGCGACAACAAGCTCGTGACCCAGCGGCTGATGCGCAGGATCGGCGTGCGCGTGCCGGAGCAAAGGCGCGCAGGCAGCCAGCAGGAGAACCTCGAGTTCCTCGAGAGTCACGGTCCGCTCGTCGTCAAGCCCGCGCGCGGCGAGCAGGGACGCGGCGTCAGCGTGAATATCGCCGATCCCGACGAGCTCGATGCGGCCGTGCGGCGTGCGGCCGCACTCTGCGAGGAGGTCGTCCTCGAGGAGTTCGTCGAAGGGCAGGACTTGCGCGTCGTGCTGATCGACTTCGACGTCGTCGCGGCGGCAATCAGGAAGCCGGCGGCCGTCGTCGGCAACGGCAGGCATACGGTGCGCGAGCTGATCGAGAAGCAGAGCCGCCGGCGCGAGGCGGCGACCGGCGGCGAGAGCCGAATCCCACTCGACGAGGAAACTCGGCGAGCCGTCGCGCGGCGCGGCTATGCGCTCGACGACGTGCTCGACGAAGGCGTCGAGCTCGAGGTTCGTCAGACCGCGAACCTGCATACCGGCGGCACGCTGCACGACGTGACCGACGAGCTTTCGCCGACGCTCGTGTCGGTCTCCCGCGAGATCGCTCGAGCGCTCGACATCCCGGTCGTCGGGCTCGACTTCATCGTCGCCGCGCCCGACGGCGATGAGTACGCGCTGATCGAGGCGAACGAGCGGCCGGGGCTCGCGAACCACGAGCCGCAGCCGACGGCGCAGCGCTTCGTCGATCTGTTGTTCCCCGAGACGGCCGAGCGCGCGCTGCGCGGGGCGGTCTGATGCCGCCGGGCTCCGAGACACGGACGGCACGCGGCGAACCCTCGCACGACGGGGCGCCGCGGATCGACATGCGCTATCTGCGCGCGGTGCTCGAGACGCTGCTCGCCGTGCCGAGCCCGACGGGATATACCGACGAGGCGGTACGGGTCTGCTGCGGCTTCCTGGCCGAGCTCGGCGTGCCGTACGAGCTGACGCGCCGCGGCGCGATCCGCGCGCGCCTCGACGGCAGCGCGGCGCAACCGGCGCGGGCGATCATCGCGCACATCGACACGCTCGGCGCGCAAGTCAAGGCGATCAAGCCGACCGGCCGGCTCGAGGTCGTGCCGGTCGGGCATTGGTCGAGCCGTTTCGCCGAGGGTGCGCGCTGCACGGTTCTGACGCGCACCGGCGGCGCGCATCGCGGCACGATCGTGCCCCTCAAGGCGTCCGGGCACACGTACGGCGACGAGGTCGATAGCCAGCCGGTCAACTGGCGGCAGGTCGAGATCCGTCTCGATATCGACATGCGGGACGGCTCGCGCCCCGAGGATCACGGAATCGCGGTCGGCGATCACGTCGCGATCGATCCGCAGCCCGAGTTCCTCGAGAACGGTTTCGTCGTGTCTCGGCACCTCGACGACAAGGCCGGCGTTGCGGCGATGCTCGCGGCGATCGAGGCGCTGCGGCGCAGCGGGGCGGTATTGCCGGTCGACACGTTCTTTCTCGTCTCGATCTCCGAGGAGGTCGGCAGCGGCGCGTCCGCGGTGCTTCACGGCGACATAGCGTCGCTCGTCGCGATCGACAACGGCACGGTCGCGCCAGGGCAGGGCAGCGAGGAATTCGGCGTGACGATCGCGATGGCCGATTCAACCGGGCCGTTCGACTATCACCTGACGAACAAGCTCGTCGATCTCTGCGACGATCACGGCCTACAGTATCAGCGCGATATCTTTCGCTACTACCGTTGCGACAGCGCGTCCGCGCTCGAGGCCGGCAACGATATTCGCACCGCGCTCGTGACGTTCGGCGTCGATGCGAGCCACGGCTACGAGCGCACCCACGAGCATGCGCTCGAGTCTGTCGCACGGCTCATCGCGCTCTACGCGGCGAGCGACGTCAAGATCACCCGCGATAAGGACGACCTCTCGTCGCTCAAAGGCTTCACGCACCAGCCGATCGACGTCGCGGACGACGAGCAGCCGCGCGAAGCGCCGTCCTGAGCAGAGGGCGGACCGCGTTCCCGACCGCCCGGGCCGGTCTCGGCTCAGCTCGCCTTCCGCTTCGCTTTGAGCTCCCGACGGCGCCGCGTCAGCACGTGCTCGGTATAGCCGTTCGGCTCGTGCCGGCCGCGGAAGACGAGGTCGAGCGCCGCCTGGTACGCGATGCTCGCGTCGAAGCCGGGCGCCATCGGGCGGTAGGCCGGGTCGCCCGCGTTCTGGCGGTCGACGACCTCGGCCATGCGCCGCATCGTCGTGTGCACCTGCTCCTCCGTGACGAGGCCGTGATGCAGCCAGTTCGCGATGTGCTGCGAAGAGATCCGCAGCGTCGCACGGTCCTCCATCAGCGCAATATCGTTGATATCCGGTACCTTCGAGCAGCCGACGCCTTGATCGACCCAGCGCACGACGTAGCCGAGGATGCCTTGCGCGTTGTTGTCGAGCTCGCGCTGGATCTCCTCCGGGGTGAGCTCGCGCTCGAGCAGCGGAGGCGTGAGGATATCGTCGAGTCTCGCGCGCTCGCGGGCCGCAAGCGCCTGTTGGCAGGCTTTGACGTCGACCCGATGATAGTGAATCGCGTGCAGGGTCGCGGCGGTCGGCGACGGCACCCACGCGCACGTCGCGCCCGCGGCCGGATGCGCCTGCTTCGATTCGAGCATCGCGCGCATTTCGTCCGGCATCGCCCACATGCCCTTGCCGATCTGGCCGTGGCCCGGCAGACGGGTCTCGAGGCCGATATCGACGTTCCAGTCCTCGTACGCGAGCATCCACTTCGCGTTCTTGATCTCGGGCTTCGGCATCATTGGACCCAATTCCATGTGCGTGTGGATCTCGTCGCCGGTCCGGTCGAGGAAGCCCGTATTGATGAAGATGACGCGCTCGCGCGCGGCCCGGATGCACTCCTTGAGGTTCACCGTCGTGCGGCGCTCCTCGTCCATGATGCCGATCTTCAGCGTGTTCTCCGGCAGGCCGTAGGCCCGCTCGACGCACGTGAAGAGCTCGACCGAGAGCGCCACTTCCTCCGGCCCGTGGTGCTTCGGCTTGACGATATACAGGCTGCCGGCGCGAGAGTTGCGCGGCCTCGACGCGTCGGTGCTCTTTAAGTCATGCAGGGCCGCGAGCGTCGTGACGACGCAGTCGAGAAACGTCTCGGGGATCGGCTGATCGTCCGCGGTCGTGACCGCATCCGTCAGCATGTGCGAGCCGACGTGCCGCACGAGTAGCAGGCTTCGGCCGGGAAGGGTCAGCGGCGAGCCGTCCCGTGCCGTGTATTGCTGGTCCGGATTCAGCGAGCGCGTCACCGTCCTGCCGGCCTTCTCGAACGAGGCGGTCAGCGTGCCGGCCATGATGCCGTGCCAGTTCGAGTAGACGATGGTCTTGTCGTCGGCGTCGACGGCCGCGACCGAGTCCTCGCAGTCCATGATCGTCGAGATCGCGGCCTCTAGGACGATGTCCTTGATCCCCGCGCGGTGCTGCCGGCCGACTGGATGCGTCGGATCGATTTCGATGTCGATATGCAGGCCGTGGTGCCGGAGCAGCACGTTCGAGAGTCCGCCGTCGCCGCTCTTGCGGTAGCCGACGAACGCGCTCGGATCCTTCAGCACGCCGGCGCCGTGCGCGGGCCGGAGCCGAAGCTCGTTCCCCTCGAGATCGATTCTGACGATATCGTTCCAGCTCAGGCTCTCGCCGTCTTCGATCTCCTCGAGCGGCACGATCTCGTCGAGGATCTCGTTCGCACGGCGGATCACGAGGTCGCCGCGGCGCGGATTGTAACCCGTGCCTTTCTCGACGCCCGGCGTCTCTGGGATCACGTCGGTGCCGTAGAGCGCGTCGAAGAGACTGCCCCAGCGGGCGTTCGCTGCATTCAGCGCGTAGCGCGCCTTGTCGAGCGGAACGACGAGCTGCGGGCCCGCGAGCTCGCCGATCTCGGGATCGACGTTCGCGGTCGTGACCTCGAACGCCGGGCCTTCC
>CAYMAF010000011.1:0-33577 GCA_964388365.1 uncultured Gammaproteobacteria bacterium
CGACCATCAGCTGCGGCCCCTTCACGCGCACCTCGCCCGCCTCGCCGACCGGCAGCACGCGCTCGCCGGTCTCGACGTCGACGACCTCGACCTGCGTTTCCGGCACCGGATTACCGACCGATAGCAACCGATGCGGAACCGCCGCATGATTGAGGCAGAACGGCGCCCCCTCGGTCATCCCCCAGCCTTCGGAGATCGGGCAGCCAGTGCGCCGCTCCCACTCGCGGTGCAGGTCCTCAGGGACCGGCGCGCCGCCGGACAGGCAGTATTTCAGCGACGAGTAGTCCTGCTCGTCGAACGCGGGATCCGTCAGCAGCCCCATATAGATCGGCGCGGGCCCGCCGCCGAATACCGTGATGCGGTGCTGCCCGAGCGCGCGCACGACTTTCTCCGGATCGTACCGAGGCACGATGACCAGCGTGCTCTGCGAATAGATCGGCACCCATGCCGTGTATGCGAGCCCCCAGATATGGAACATCGGCGCGACGGTGAGGAAGCGCTCCTCGCCCCACTCGAGCGGCCAGACGGAAACGTGCTGCAGCACGCCCCACATCAGGCCCCGCTGGGTGTGGTCGACGCCTTTCGGGATGCCGGTCGAGCCGCCTGTGAACAGGATCAGCGCGAGATCGTCGGCCGAGAGCCCCGTCGGATCGACGACGAGCGATTCATCGCCGAGCCACGCATCGATCGTCTCCCCGCCCGGGCCGAGCGCGATGAGCTCTCCGACGCCGTAGCGCTTCGCGAGCGCCTCGGCCTTGTCGCGCAGATTCGGATCGCAGATCAAAACGTCGGCCTCGACGACCGGGAATACCTTGTCGTACTCGCGGTCCCTGAAGAACGCATTGAGCGGCGCCGCCTGGCCGCCGGCGGCCATCACGGCGAGCACCGCGATATCCATCTCGATCGAGTTCGCCATCAGCAGCGCCGCGCGTTTGCCCTTCAGCGAGCCGAGACGCTTCGCGAGCCCGGCGACCGCGCGCCCAAATTCCCGATACGTGACACTGCGGTCCTCGCAGATCACGGCGACGACGTCGGGCCGCTCGTCGACGGCAGCGCGCAGCATGTGAACGAGCGTCTCGTAGCGAGGCAGCTCGGCGGGAATCTCGATCTTTGGCCCAATATGCGAAAGCTTGCTCATGACGGTTCAACCGGCTCCAGGATCAACGAATGCAAGATAAGAAAAGAACGCCAGCACGGCGACGAGCGCGGCGACCGACGCCGGCCCGTTACGGAACCGCGCGCCGACCCAACGCTTCTGCCCATTGAAGATCAGCACGGCGAGCGCGAGCAGCGGGAAGAACCAGGCGCCGATCACCGTGTAGAGCTTCTGCACCTCGCGAAAGCTGCCGAAAAGCCCCGCCATCGGCACGATCGCGAGCAGAAAAAGATAAACCCGATAGGGCTTCGATGCCGTATCGACCGCGACGGGCCGGCCGCCGTCCGGCCGCCGGAGCAGCATCCAGCAATCCGCGAACAGGTACGGCACGGCTTGCCAAACGCCGAGCACGCTGCTGAACACCGCGCCGAAAGTCCCGACGAGGAACAGCCACTTGCCGAAGGGTCCGAGCGACGCGTCGAGACGCTCGGACAGCCGCACCAGCAGCTCGGTCCCCTCTCCTTCGACGAGAATGCTGCTGCCGACGATCACCATCGCGATCCCGAAGATCGCGGTCATCAGATACCCGGTCGCGAGATCGACGCGGCAGACCGGAAGATCCGCGGGGGACGTGCGTCCCTCCTCGCGAAGCCAGTAGCCGTAGCAGAGGACGGTCAACGTGCCGCCGATGCCGCCGACCAACGCGATCGTCCACGAAAGCCCTTCACCGCCGGCATTCGGGATCCTCGGCACGAAGAGTCCGTGCAGCACGGCGCCGGTTCCGGGCCAGAGCCGCACGGCCGTCGCGACCACGGTCACGAACATCACCGCGATGCAGAGTCGCATCACGCGCTCGAACAGCCGATAGCCGCCGAGCCAGACGAGCGCGAGCGCGACGAGACCGGTCGCGATGCCGAAGACGATCTTGCCGTCTCGCGCATCGTCGAACAGCGGAACGATCGCGTGCAGCGTCACGCCGGCCGCGCTGACCTGCGCGGATCCGACGAAGAACGACCAGAAGAAAAGATACGGCAGGAACAGCCAGATCACGACCGGGCCGAGCCGGCGGACCGCGCCCTCGAGCAGCGTCTCGCCGGTCGCGAGCTGCCAGCGGGCGAGCCCCTCGGTCACGACATATTTCAACAGCGCGCCGGCGAGCACGGCCCATAGCACCGCGGTGCCGAGCAGGCTGCCGACGATCCCTCCGGTCGCAAGGTCCCCGGAGCCGACGCCGGTCGCCGCGAGCAGCAGGCCGGGGCCGATCATCGGCCACAGCCGCGCGGTGCGAGCGGTCGCGTTGTCGATTACCGGGCGAGCCAACCTTCGATTCCCCCGATCTCCTGAAGGGCCTGCACTTTACCATGCACGGGCGCGATGACCCCGCTGCAGGTATGGACGGGCGAGAAATCCGCCCTTACGCTGGGATCGATGCCGCGCGCGGCGCCCCCAGCCGATCGAAGCGCCGATCGGCGCGGAGCGCCGGACGCCGACCATCCACGCGAGCGGAGGACCGTCATGGGCACACCGATGCAGTATCTCGACAAGGCCTTGACCCGGCTCCGCGATCTCGGCCTCGTTCCCGAGCGGACGGAAGAGGCCCCGATCGTCGCGCTGCTGAACCGAATCTCCGATCTCGACGAGGACAAGATCGTCGCGATCGCTCGCACGCTGAGCCAGGCCTCGCTGTTCAATCAGGTCGTGCGCGAGCAGATCTCTTCGATGGAGCTCGGCGAGCGCTACGAGCGCATCACGAACGCTTTCGACAGCATCCGCAAGGACGCACGCTCGATGGTCGAGCAGCTCGAGGACGGCAAAATCGATACGTTCGAGCGGCTCGCGAACATCTGGGCGAAAGCGACTCGCGGCGATATCGCGGATCGGTTCCGCAAGATCAAGGACACCTATCTCGACGTCGCGCGCGATACCCGCGACCAGATCGAGCGCGAGCAGCTCATCTTGTCGGCGTATCAGGACTTTCGCGGCGCGTTGAAGGAGGCCGAGATTCTCGCCCTCCAAGTGCTCGAGGCCGCGGAGAAGCAGCTCGACGCGCGCAAGGCGGAGCTCGAGACGGCGATGCGCGAGGTCGAGAGCGATCCGGCAACCGACCCCGTCGGGCGGGCCCGCCTCGAGCTCGCGCGCGACGAGAGGCTGCGCGACGTGCAGAACGCCGAGGATCGCTACCAGATCGCCAAGGATCTCGCCGACAATCTCACGGTCGCGTACAACACGTCCGAGGTCGTGATGGGCCGTCTGCTGCAGACGACGACGGCAAAGGATCGCGTCTACAAGCAGGCGGTGAGTTTCTTCGGCACGAACGAGACCGTGCTCACGGCGCTCAGCGCGTCGTTCACCGGGCTGCACGGGCTGCACGAGAGCACGAAGACCGTCGACGCAATGAAGGAAGGCGTAAGCCGCAGCCTCGAGGATCTCGCCGAGATCGGCGGCAAGGTGCAGCAGGCCGCGCTCGAGGCGGGCTACGGGCCCACGATTCGCGCCGAGGCCGTGAAGAAGCTCGTCGACTCCGTCGTCAGCTTCCAGGAGCACTCCCGCGAGATCATCGCGGAGATGCGCGAGCAGAGCACGCGCAACGCCGAGGAGATCCGCGAAGCGGTCGAGCAAGGCAAGCGGCGCTTGTCGCAGCTCGTCACGCACGGCCAGGCGCTCGCGATCGAGCCGCCGCGAGCTTGACGAGCACGCGGCCGCGACGAGGCGACCGCATGTTCCATCGACGGAGCGTCCGCAGCAGAACGATGACGATCCGCGCATGCACGAAGCGATGAGCGCGACGAGGTCCGGCGACGAAGCCGAGCGAGAGCGTGCGCCGCTCGACGAGCTGATGCTTGCGATGGACGTCGTCGACACGCTGCGCCATCGCGAGCGAATCGTCGAGCGAGAGCTCGGCGCCGAGGATCGCGAGCGCGCGCTCAAGGCACGGCTGCGCGAGATCTACGCGAGCCAGGGCATCGAGGTCAGCGATGCGGTTCTCGAGCAGGGCGTACGGGCGCTGCGCGAGGAGCGCTTCGTCTACAAGGCGCCGCGGCCGGGCCTCGGCCGCGCGCTCGCCGTGCTCTACGTGCGGCGCGATCGCTGGGGCAAGCCGACGCTCGGAGCCGTCGCGGCCGTCGCCACGGCGCTGTTGATCTTCCAGCTCGCGGTGCGCGGGCCGGCCTTGCGCGAGATCGAGACTTTGCCCGCTCGGCTCGAGACCGCGCATCAGGCCGTCGTCGATATCGCGGCCGAGCCCGCGGCGATCGCGCAGGCGCATGCGCTCGCGAACGCGGGCGAGACGGCGCTCGAGCGGCGCGATTACGACGCGGCCGGCGAAACCGTTCGGGAGCTCGGCGCGCTGCGTGCCGCGCTCGAGCGGGAGTACGAGCTGCGCATCGTCTCCCGGCCCGGAGAGCTCTCCGGCGTCTGGCGCGTCCCGGACGAGAATCCGGCCGCGCAGAATTTCTACCTGATCGTCGAGGCGGTCGCGCCCGACGGCTCGCGGCTGACGCTGCCGATCCGCAACGAGGAGGACGGCCGCGTGCGCAACGTCTCGCGCTGGGGTATCGGCGTCGACGAGCCGACCTTCCGCCGCGTCGCCGCGGACAAGCAGGACGACGGAATCATCCAAGACACGGTCGTCGCGGTGAAGCGGCGCGGCGAGCTCGAGCCCGAGTTTCGGATCGCGTCGAGCGGCGGCGCGATCACCGAGTGGTGACGCCGATGAGAAGCCAGCGTTGGAGCGGACGGGAAGCGCTCGCCTCGATCGACGAAGCGCTCGAGAAAGTGCGCGGCGACCTCGACTCGCTCGGGGCCGAGATCCGACGCGCGGCCGCGGAGCTCGCGTCGGCGCGGCAAACGCAGCTGGCGCTCCTCGCGCGAATGGCGAGAATCCGGATCGCAGAGCTCGAGCGAGGCGATCTGTCGGCGCGGCTCGACGACGTCGAGCGCCAGGTCGGCGAGACGCTCGCGGCTCGGCGCGACGCCCAAGCCGCGCTCGACGACGAGATCGCCGCGGCCGAGCAAAAGCTCGCCGAGCTCGAGCACACGCGCGGCGAGCGGCAGGCCGAGGCCGCCGCGGCCGCCGAAGCCGTCGATGCGGCCGAAGCCGACGCGCAAGCCCGTCTCGAAGCCGACGACGAATATCGCGCGCAGCTCGCGCAGGCCGAGCGCTCCGATGCGATCGCCGATCACGCCGAGGAGAAGGCGCGCGCCGCGGAGGCGGATCGCGTCGCGAAGGGCCGCCCGTACGAATCGGATCCGGTCTTCGCCTATCTCTGGGCGCGCGGATTCGGCACGGCGCGCTATCGAGCGTGGCCGCCGGCGCGGTGGCTCGACGGCTGGGCCGCCCGCTCGATCGACTACGAGCAGCAGCGGCGAAACTACACGCTGCTGACCGACATTCCGGCACGGCTCGGGGAGCATGCGGCGCGGATGCGGGCGCTCGCCGACCGAGACCTCGACGCGGCGCGCGAGCTCGAGCGCCGCGCGGCCGAGGCCGCCGGCGTGCCCGAGCGCAAGCGCCGCCTCGACGCGGCCGAGGCGGCGCTCGCCGAGACCGACCGCGAGATCGAGGCGCAGGAAACCGAGCTCGATCGGCTCGGCGAGCAGCGCGCGCGGTTCGCGAGCGGCGAGGACGATCTGTCGCAGCAGGCGACCGCGCTCCTCCGAGACACGCTCGTTCGCGAGGATCTCGCGTCCCTCCGGGCGCGCGCCGCGCGGACGAGGAGCCCGGAGGACGACGCGCTGATCGACGAGCTCGAGAGCCTCGAGGAGACGATCGAGCGGCTCGACGACGAGCGGCTGCGGTACCGCCGTCTGCACGAAGCGCAGCGCGAACGGATGCGCGGCCTCGAGGATATTCGCCGGCGCTTCAAGCGCAGCCGCTACGACGATGTGCATTCGACGTTCGTCAACGCGGCGCTGCTCGCGTTGCTGCTCGAGCGCTTCGTCGGCGGCTCGGTCGGCGCCGACGAGGTCTGGGAGGCGATTCGCCGCCAGCAGCGCTTCCGCCGCATGGCCGCGAACCCGACGTTCGGCACCGGCCGTTTCCCGCGCGGGCCGTTCCCGGGCCCGTGGCACCGCCCGGGCGGCGGCGGATGGAATTTCCCCCGCGGCGGCGGGTTCGGCGGCGGCGGATTCGGGCGAGGCGGCGGATTCGGCGGCGGCGGGTTCAAGACCGGCGGCGGGTTCTAGCAGCCGCCGCCGAGAACCGCTTACCAGCGCAGCAGATTGGGCTTGAAGTCGGTCGCCCAAGCCGCGTCGTAATAACGCATGCTCGCCGACTTCGGCGGCGCGACGCGATCGAGCCGCTCGATGTCCTCGGGCGTGATCTTCACGTCGGCCGCGCCGAGGTTATCGATGACCTGCTCTTTCGTTCTCGGCCCGATGATCGGGGCTGTCACGCCCGGCTGTGCCGCGTTCCATGCGAGCGCGAGCTGCGACGGCGTGCAACCCTTCTCGGCCGCAAGCGCGACGAGCTCCTCGATGACGTCGAAGGCCTTGTCGGTCACGGGACGGTCGAAATTGTCCTTCCCGCCCTGCCAGCGGCCCTCGGCGCTCACGTCGCCGCGGCGATACTTGCCGCTCAACAGTCCGCCGCACAAAGGCCCCCACGGGATCACGGCAAGACCGAAGCTCTGCGCCGCCGGCAACACCTCGCGCTCGGCCGTGCGGTCGAGAAGGTTATAGGTCGGCTGCTCGGACACGAAGCGGTTGACGCCGAATTCCTTCGAAGCCCAAAGCGCCTCGACGATCTTCCACGCGGGGAACATGCTCGTGCCGATATAGCGCACCTTACCGGCGCGGATCAGGTCGTCGAGCGCACGCAGCGTCTCGTCGATCGGGATATCGGACACCGGGCGGTGAAGCTGATAGAGATCGATCCAATCGGTCTTGAGCCGTTTGAGGGACGCCTCGCACGCCTCGATGATGTGCCTGCGGCTCAAGCCGCGCGCGTTTGGATCGTTCGCGTCCATCGGTCCGCAAACCTTCGTCGCGAGCACGACGCGCTCGCGGCGACCGTTCGCGGACAACGCCTTGCCGACGATGCGCTCGCTCTCGCCGGCGGAATAAATGTTCGCGGTATCGATGAAGTTGATACCCGCATCGAGCGCGCGCTCGACGATCTCGAGCGACTCGGCCTCGCCGGTCTTGCGGGCGAACATCATCGTGCCGAGGCAGAGCTTGCTGACCTTGACGCCGGTACGGCCGAGGCTGCGGTATTCCATGGCTTGACGACCCTTCGCTAGAGACGGACGAAAGCGCCATTCTAACCGTTTGCGCGCGCGGCGATCCGGGAAGCCGCGGGCGCGTCCCGCGCCGCGCGACGGCTGGCGTGCGGGCATGCGCCGCGCTCTGAGGATCGCTCGGAGGTCTCGAATGGTTGAACATTCCGCTTCTCTGATCGATGCTGTCGCGCGTTTCGTTCGAAGGGGTTCGCCGATGACCGTGCGTACTTTCGTCCCTGCAGCGCTCTGCGCTCTGCTCGTCGCCGCATGCGGGCCGTCGAGCGACTCTTCAGGACCAGCCGGCTCCGCGGCCCCTTCCGAATCGAGGCCGGCGCGAAGAGATGCCGCCGAACGGACCGCGGCCCGGGTCGACGCCGCACGCCTCGCCGCCGCCGACGGCGAGCCGGGGCAATGGATGTCGACCGGCCGCACGTACGGCGAGCAGCGCTACAGTCCGCTCGCGCAGATCACGCCCGACAACGTCGCCGACCTCGGCCTCGCGTGGTACGCGGATCTCGGCATCAACCGTACGCAGGAGTCGACGCCGCTCTACGTCGACGGCGTCCTCTACGTGACGACCGCATGGAGCAACGTGCACGCGTACGACGCGCGCACCGGCGAGCGGCTCTGGGCGTACGACGCCGCGGTGCCGCGCGAATGGGGCAGCCGGGCATGCTGCGACGTCGTCAACCGCGGCGCGGCCGCCTGGAACGGCAAGGTCTACGTCGGCACCCTCGACGGCCGCCTCGTCGCGCTCGACGCCGCGACCGGCGAGCCCGTCTGGGAGACCGACACGCTCGTATCGCGCGATGCCGCGTACACGATCACCGGCGCGCCGCGCGTCGTGAAGGGCCGCGTGATCATCGGCAACGGCGGCGCCGAGTACGGCGTACGGGGCTACGTCTCCGCATACGACGCGGAGACCGGCGAGCTCGTCTGGCGTTTCTTCACGGTGCCGGGCGATCCCGCGCAGGGCTTCGAGAACGAGACGATGGCGATGGCTGCCGAGACGTGGAACGGCGAGTGGTGGCGGCTCGGCGGCGGCGGCACCGTCTGGGACTCGATGGCCTATGACCCCGAGCTCGATCTGCTCTATATCGGCACCGGCAACGGCTCGCCGTGGAATCAGGCGCTCAGGAGCCCCGGCGGCGGCGACAACCTGTTCCTGTCGTCGATCGTCGCGCTCGATCCGGACGACGGCTCGTACGTCTGGCACTACCAGACGACCCCGGGCGAGACGTGGGACTACACGGCGACTCAACCGATCATCGTCGCGGATCTCGCGATCGACGGCACCGAGCGGCGCGTCGTGATGCAGGCGCCGAAAAACGGATTCTTCTATGTGCTCGATGCGAAAACCGGCGAGCTGATCTCGGCGAGCAACTTCGCCGCGGTGAATTGGGCGTCCGGTATCGATCTCGCGACCGGCCGCCCAATCGAGAACCCGGCCGCGCGCTACGATCGCACCGGCGAACCCGCCGCCGTGCAGCCTTCGTCGGCCGGCGCGCATAACTGGCACCCGATGGCGTTCAGCCCGGAGACGGGCCTCGCGTATCTCTCGGCGAGCGACAACGCGCTGATCTACGCGCCGCCCCGTCGCTTCGACCCGAATCCGCGCGTCTCGAATCTCGGCATCGATCTGTCCGTTCGCTCGCCGGAAGCGCTCGCCGAGCTCGCGGAGCTGCCGAGCGGCGATTACGTCCTCGCGTGGGATCCGGCCGCGCAGCGCGAAGCGTGGCGCGTTCCGGGCCCGGCGGCCGGCATGCTCTCGACCGCCGGCGGGCTCGTGTTCCACGGCACGGGTGACGCGCTCGTCGCACGCTCCGCGCGCGACGGGGCGCAGCTCTGGTCGTCACAGAGCGCACAGACCGGCATCGTCGCCGGTCCGATCAGCTTCGAGCTCGACGGCGAGCAGCACGTCGCGGTCGTCGCGGGCCGCGCGGCGGGCAACTACTACGCGCCGAGCCATGCGCGTCTTTTGATCTTCAAGCTCGGCGGCACGGCCGAGCTTCCGACGCCGGTCCCGTTCACGCCGCCGCCGCTGAATCCGCCGCCGTCGACCGCATCGCCCGACGAGATCGCGCGCGGCGAGGCGCTGTATCAGGCGACGTGCTGGATCTGCCATGAGAATCCGGGAAACGCGGGCGGGATATTCCGCCGCGGGCTGTTCCCGGACCTCGCGTATTCGCCTGCGCTCGTGAGCCGCGAGGCCTTCGCGGCGATCGTGCTGGGCGGCGCGCGTGCGCCGAACGGCATGGCGTCGTTCGCCGATGCGCTCGACGAGGAAGAGACCGAGGCGATCCGCGCGTACATCATCGACCGCGCGAACGCCGCCGCGCAGGGGCCAGGCTCGCCGTATTTGTAGTCCTCGGTTGCACGCCGATCCGGCGGTGCTCGTTCGCCGCCGAGTGTCACATGGACGCTCGTATGCCCAGCTCAGGCAGTACCTGCTGGGGAATGGCCGGCCGGAGTAGCAGGCGCTAGATCCTGTCGATAGGCCGTCAAGTTCCTGTCGCACGCTTTCCGGGCGCATCGGGAGCAAGGCAACGAGACAAGCGTCGTTTCGTCCTGGTCGCCGACGCGCTACGATCAAGCGCGGTCAAGGTGCACGGCAGATCGAATGAAGGCACTCAAGATCCTCCTCGCCGTCTTGACGTCGATCGCGGCGCTCGTCGTGCTCGCGGCCGTGCTGCTTGCGGTCTTTTTCGATCCGAATGACTACAAGGGCTACGTCACGAGCTGGGTCGAGGAGCGAACCGGCCGCATGTTCGCGATAGAAGGCGATCTCGAGCTCGCGTTTTTCCCGTGGCTCGCGATCGAGACCGAGGGCGTGACGCTCGGCTCGCCCGCGGGGTTCGATCCCGGCACTCCTTTCGCGCGCATCGAACGCATCGCCGCGGGCGTGAAGCTCTTGCCGCTGGTCCTCGAGCGCCGACTCGAGATCGGCCGAGTCCGTCTCGACGGCGTGCGTCTCGATCTCGAACGCGGACCGGACGGACGCGGCAACTGGGAAGACTTCGGCGGCGCGCCTGCGGCGGATGCCGATCCCGGCGCGGAGCCGACGCTCGCTCAGGACCTCGATATCGAAAGCGTCGAGATTCGCGGCGCCGAGGTGCGCTGGCACGAAGCGGGGCGGCGGCTTCGCTACGTGCTCCGAGACATTCGGTTGGCGACGGGCCGGATTCGCACCGGCGCGCCGGTCGACGCGGCGCTCGCGTTGAGCGTTCTCGACGTCGACTCGGAACGGACGTACGACGTCGAGGCGGAATCGCGTGTCGCGCTCGCGGCGCTCGGCGCGACCGAAGGCGATACGGCGATCGCGCTCGACGATTTCGCTCTGTCGCTCGGGGTACGCGACGCGGATACCGCGGCGCTCGCTTCCGGCCGAATCGAAGGGACGGCGCTTCGCGCGTCGGCGGACGGGCGCGTCGAGATCGGACCTGCCCGCGTGAGCGGCAGCGCCGCCGAATCCGCCGCCGCGCCGCGCGGGCTCGAGTTTGGCGCCGAGTGGTCGGCGCTTCGCTTCGACCCGACGGGAGGCGAGCTTGCGATCGACGATCTCCTCACGCACGTCGCCGGCGTCTCCGCGAGCTGGCAGCTCGAAGCGAACAACGTGATCGATGCGCCGGAGATCGAAGGTCGCGTCGCGATCGCCAACGCGCCGATCGGCAGCGCGCTCGCCTCTTTCGGCATCGCGCTGCCGGAAGACCTCGACCCGGCCGCGCTCGGCGCGCTCGATGCCGCGACGAGATTCCGCGTCGCCCTCGTCGTCGACGGCGCGCCCGGCGCGGACGGTCCCGCAATCGGCCCATATCGGCTGACGGCGCTCGACGTCGACGGTCTCGAGCTTGCGGCGCTCGGACTCGAAGCGACGGGCCGCGCGGAGCTCGCAAGCGACGGGCGCGTTCGAGCCGACGTCGACGTGCCGGCATTCTCACCGAGCGATGCGCTGCTCGCGCTCGTCGCGGGCCACGTGCCGGACGGTATCGATCCATCCGCGATCGACCGCGTCGCGGTCTCGGGCCGAGCCGAGATCGACGTCGACGGAGGCCGCACATCGCTCCAGGACGTGCGCGTGCAGGCGCTCGGCGCGGAGCTCGCCGCGTCGGCCAACCTGATGCCCGAACAGGACGCGCTTCGGATCGACGGCACGGTCCGCGTCTCACAGCTCGATGCCGCGCGCGTCGCGAGTCTGCTCGGCGACGGCTGGCCGGCGGACCTCGAGCCAGCGGGCGTCGGTCCGCTCGCGCTCGATGCGCGTTTCACTTACGACGGCGAAGCCGGGCGCCTCACGCTCGACGATCTGACGCTGCAAGCGTTCGGGCTCACCGCGAGCGGACGCGCGGCGATCGCCGGTCTCGCCGAGAATCTCGCCGCGAGCGGCGAGCTTCGGATCGCCGGGTTCTCGCCGCGCGACGTGCTCCGCCGCTTCGGGCAGCCGGTGCCGGAGACTTCCGATCCGGCCGCGCTCGCCCGCGCGAGCCTCGCGGCACGTTTCGACGCGAGCGCGAGCGCGATCCGCGTCAGCGACGTCGATCTCGCGCTCGACGACAGCCGCATCACCGGCGACTTCGCCGTCGAGCAGCTCGATGCCGCGACGCCGACGTATCGCTTCACGCTCGCGATCGACCGCGTGAACGCCGATCGCTACCTGCCGCCGACGTCGAGCGCCGTGCCCGACGATGCCGACACTCGCACGACCGGCGATATCGAGCTGCCCGCGGACGCGCTGAAGAACCTCGCGATCGACGGCCGCGTCACGGTCGGCAGGCTGCGGCTCGCTGGGCTCCTGTTCACGGAGGTCTCGACCGGCATCGAAGTCGGCGGCGGACGCGCGAGCCTCTCCCCGGCACGGGCCCAGCTTTACGGCGGCGAGTTCGACGGCGCGCTGCACGTCGACACGACGAGCGAGCCCGGCATGCGGCTCGTCGGGCGCGCAACGTCGCTGCGGCTCGAGCCGCTGATCACCGCGCTGACCGGAGACGCGAACTTCAGCGGCATCGGGGATTTCGATCTCGACCTCGCGGGCCGCGGCGCGAAGATCATCGACAACGTCGCGACGGCGAACGGCAATGTGCGCTTCGAGATGCGCGACGGCGCGATCGACGGCTTCAATCTCGGCCGCGGCATGTGCGTCGTCTACAACGCGACGCAACGCCTGCCGGCGCCGGCCGAGCAGCCCGACGTGACCGAATATCAGCTGATTCGCGGCACCGCGAGCGTGCGGGACGGCGTCGCGTCGAGCAACGATCTTCTCGCGCGCGCCTCGTTCATCGATCTCACCGGCCGCGGCACGCTCGTGCTCGCCGAGCAGCGCCTCGACTACTCGCTCGAAGCGACGCTGACCGGCTCGACCGGTATTCGCGGGTGCGAAGCGATGGACGATCTCGTCGGCGAGTCGCTGCCGCTCGTACTGCGCGGCACCGTGACCGATCCGCAGATTCGTCCGGACTTCAGCGAGATCATCGAGCGCAGGCTGCGCGACGCGGTACGCGATCGCGTGCAGGACAGGCTTCAAGAGCGGCTGCGCGACCTCTTGCGATGAGCCGCCGCGCGCGCGAGAGGCACGCGGCCGCGCGTATCGGTATCCTTGTCGCGCGCAAGAACGCGCGATGGATATCGATTCGAAGTGCCTGCACGCCGAAACAAGCGCCGTAGCACCCGGAAGAAGAAGCCCGCACGCAAGCCGAGCGGACGGCCTTCCGCCCGCCGACGGCGACGAAGCCTCTTCGGCAGCCTGATCGGCGCGGCCGCGCTCGCCGCGGCCGTGCTCGTCGTCGGCTTCGCGACGTACGCGGCGCTGATCGGCATCGAGATCAGCCGAGAGTTCGAGGCGCGGCGGTGGGACGTGCCGGCGCAGGTCTACGCGACGCCGCTCGAGCTGTATCCGGGCCGCCGGATCGCAATCGACGACCTCGTCGCCGAATTGCGACGCCTCGGCTATCGCGAAAGCGACTCGCTCGACCGCCCCGGCCGCTACCGCCGCCGGGCAGGCGGACTCGAAGTCGTGACGCGCGCATTCCGTTACGGCACCGAGGAGGAGCCGTCGCGGCGCGTCTCGATCGCGTTTGCCGGCGCGACGATAGACCGGATGCTCGATGCCGCCGGCGACCCGCTGCCGCTGCTGCGTCTCGATCCCCTGATGATCGGCAGCATCTTCCCGGCGCACGGCGAGGACCGCCTGATCCTCGAGCCGGACGACGTGCCGCCGATCTTGATCGAAGCGCTCAAGGCGATCGAGGATCGCCGCTTCGACGAGCATCATGGCATCGACTTCAAAGCGGTGCTGCGCGCGGCGCTCGTGAACCTGCGCGCCGGTGAGATCCGCCAGGGCGCGAGCACGCTGACGCAGCAGCTCGTGCGCAGCTATTTCCTGTCGAACGCTCGGACCTGGGAACGCAAGCTACGCGAAGCGGTCATGGCGGTCGCGCTCGAGCTCCACTACGACAAGTTCGAGCTGCTGCACGCGTACGTGAACGAGGTCTATCTCGCGCAAGACGGCGCGCGGGCCGTGCACGGCTTCGGCCTCGGCAGCCAGTTCTACTTCGGCAAACCCCTCGGCGAGCTCGAGCTGCACGAGCTCGCGCTTCTCGTCGCGCAAGTGCGCGGCCCCGCGTATTACAACCCGCAGCGTCATCCGGAGCGCGCGCTCGCGCGCCGGAACCTCATCCTCGAGCAGCTCGCATCGCTCGGCATCGTGAGCGAAGAGGCCGCGGACGCGGCCGCCGCACGCGATCTCGACGTGCTGCCGTATGCCGGACGCAGCGCGAGCTACTATTCGGCGTTCCTCGATCTCGTCCGGCGGCAGCTCTCGGCCGAGTATCCGCGCGACGAGCTCGAGCGGCGCGGGCTGAAAGTCCTGACGACGCTCGATCCGGCCGTGCAGGCCGCGGCCGAGGAGGCGGTGACCGCCGAGCTCGACGCGATCGAAGCGTCGCGCGACGGCGTGCCGGAGCTCGAGGCCGCGGTCGTCGTCACGAGCCCGCACAACGCCGAGGTGCTCGCGCTCGTCGGCAGCCGCAAGAGCGGCTACGACGGCTTCAACCGCGCGCTCGACGCGCGCCGGCAGATCGGCTCGCTGATCAAGCCGGCCGTCTATCTCGCGGCGCTCGAGAGCGGACGCTACAACCTCGCGACGATCGTCGACGACGCGCCGATCGAGATCCGGCTCGAGGACGGCCGCACGTGGCTGCCGAAGAACTTCGACGAGCGCGCCCGCGGCGAGATCCCGCTCGTGCGCGCGCTCGCCGAGTCGTTGAACATGGCGACGGTCCGGCTCGGCGTCGACGTCGGCCTCGAATCCGTCGCCGACGTGCTCGTGCGGCTCGGGCTCGATACGCGGCCGCGCGCCTACCCTTCGCTGCTGCTCGGCGCGCTCGACCTGACGCCGTACGAGGTCGCGCAGGTCTACAACAGCCTCGCGAACGGCGGCTTTCGCACCCCGCTGAAGGCCGTGCGCGCCGTCGTCAGCGAGGACGGCGAGCGCGTGCAGCGGTATCCGCTCGAAATCATGACTGCCGCGGACAGCGACGACGTCTATGCGCTGAACCGTGCGCTCGTGCAGGTCATGGAGCATGGCACCGGCGCATCGGCGAAGCGCCGTCTCGTCGCCGACGTCACGGTCGCGGGCAAGACCGGCACGTCGGACGATCTCCGCGACAGCTGGTTCGCCGGGTTCGGCGGAGACCGGCTCGTCGTCGCGTGGATCGGCAACGACGCGAATCGGCCGACTGGGCTGACCGGCGCGACTGGCGCAGGCAGGATCTGGTCGCGAGTGATGAACGCGATCGATACCGCGTCCTATGCCGTGCCGCCGCCTCCAGGGACCGAGCTCGCATGGATCGATTACGACACGGGGCTCTCGACCGAGCCGGAATGCCCGCGGGCGGTCGAGCTGCCCATCCCGTCCGGCGAGGCGCCGCCGCTCGCCCGCGCCTGCGGCGAAAAGGAGCTGCGCCCGGGCGCGCGCATTCGCCGCTTCTTCCGACGCACGTTCAATTGATCAGGGTATTCAGCATGAGCGGACCACGACGACGAAGCGCGGTCACGAGGAATCGCGGCAGGGGGCTGAGACCTTCTCTCCAGACTCCATCGGCGCTCGTCGTGCTGCTCGCGGCGGCCGCGGGGTGCACGACGACGCCGCTCGTCGGCACGCCCCCGCCGCCGCGGCCGCCGGTGAGCGTGCCGCCGGCCGACGAGCCGGCGCGCTTGCCGGGCGATGCGCCGCCCGGGAGCGAAATACGCCCCGCGCCAGCGCCGCCGATCGAAAGCCGCACGCCGGGCGGCGCCGCACGGCCGCCGGCGGAGCCGGCGATGCCGCCGGCCGCGGCCGCGCTGCTCGAGCAGAGCCGCGGCCAGCGCGCCGCCGGCAGCTACGCGGCCGCGGCGTCGTCGATCGAGCGGGCGATACGCATCGATCCGAACAATGCCGGGCTCTGGCTCGAGCTCGGCGAGATCAAGCTCGACGAAGGCGACCCGCAGCAGGCGGAGCAAATGGCGCGCAAGGCGCTGTCGCTCGCGGGCGGCGACCCGAGCGTGACGTCCCGGGCCGAACGTTTGCTCGCGCGCGCCGCGAGCTGCTCGCGCGGCCGCTGCTGAGCCGCGCGGCCGCTCCGTCGACCGCTCGGCGCGCCGATCCGGCCGCTCGTCGCTTTCGGGCGACAACGATTTTCCCGTTCTTCGAAGCACGTCGCATCTCGAACGCGCGTATTGGCTTCATCCTCTCGGCTAGGCTAAGGTTCGCCCCGATTTGCATTCCCGTGGGAGGGGTACTATGCGACGCCGACGTCTCGTTCCTTTCGTTCTTCTGCTCTCGGCGGCGATGACCGCGCCGCTCCAAAGCACGGCCTATGCCGGGGTCATCGGCACGCAACAGTATCTCGCGACGCTCGAACGAGAGCGGGCGCTCGAGCGCATCGATGCGGTGCTCGCGCGCGAGGAGGTTCGCGAACGGCTCGAGCGGCTCGGCGTCGATCCCGGTGATGCAGTCGCGCGCGCCGCGGCATTGAGCGACGCGGAGCTCTTCGCGCTCGCGGAGAACCTCGAGGAGATGCCGGCCGGCGCCGGCCTGCTCGGCGTGCTCGGCGTCGTGTTCGTCGTGCTCCTCGTCCTCGAGCTCGTCGGCGTCACGAATATCTTCACGAAGATCTGATCGGCCGATGCGTCGGAAGAGCCGGCTCGCCGCGGCGGACCGTCGCGCCGGTTGTCGATGACGCCGACGATGCGGCGGAGCGGTTTCGCCCCGAAACGGCCGCGAACCGCTCTGCGCGCCGCGCTCGCGCCGCTCGCCGTGCTCACCCTCGTCGGCTGCGCCGGCGCGCCGCGCTTCGACTCGCTGCCCGAGACGACGATCGAGCTCCGCGACGTGCCGTTCTTCCCGCAGACCGACTATCAATGCGGGCCGGCGGCGCTCGCGACGATCCTCTCGCACGAAGGCGTGTCCGTGACCGCGGACGATCTCGTCCGCGCGGTTTACGTCGAAGGGCTTCGCGGCAGCTTGCAAGCCGAGCTGCTCGGCGCGACGCGCCGGCACGGGCTCGTTCCGTACACGATCGATCCCGCCCCCGCGGCGCTCTTCGCGGCGCTCGAATCCGGCAAGCCGGTGCTCGTGCTGCAGAACCTTGGGCTCGCTCGCTTCCCGGTCTGGCACTATGCCGTCGTCGTCGGATACGACGCCGATCGCGAGACCGTGCTGCTGCGCTCCGGCACCGAGCACCGCCGCAGCGAGCGCCTCGGACGTTTCCTGAAGAGCTGGCAGCGCGCCGGATCCTGGGCCTTCGTCGCGGCCGCACCCGATGATCCGCCGTCGTCGGCCGATGCGAATCGCTGGATTCGCGCGCTCGCGAACGCGGAACGGCTGCTGCCGCAAAGCACGGCCGCAGCGGCCTATGCGGCGGCGAAGCGGCGCTGGCCGCGCGAACCGCTCGTGCTTTATGCGAGCGCGGTGCACGACGGCGCGGCCGGCCGCTGGGACGCGTCCGCGCGGGATTATCTTGCGCTGCTCGAGATCGATCCGCTGCACGCCGCCGCACGCAACAATCTCGCGAACATGCTCGCCGAGGGCGGCTGCATCGGGCTCGCGCTGCGCGAGGCCCGGATCGCGCTCGGCACGATCGATGCGTCGAGCCCGCTTCGCGGCGCCGTCGAGGACACGGTCGCCACGATCGAGCGCATTGCCGCGGCCGATGCCGAAGAGCCGGGGCACTGCGCCGGCTTCGCCGCGGCGCCTTCGCCGTTCGCCGATCCGGGCTAGATCGCGCGTTCTTCGTCCTTCCGGTATGCAGGGCGCGCGTCGGCACGCTCGACGAGCAGCGTCATGCCGTCGCGTCCGACGACGCGCACGCGCTCGCCGGCGTCGATGTCCTCGCCGCATTCCTCGATGCGCCCAGTCGCGGCGCGCGCACGCCATCGTTCCCCGTCGATGCGAACCGAGCCGACCGGATCGAGGCGATTCAGCACGAAGCCTTCCGAACCTTGCCGCGGATGCGCCGTCGATGCGCCGCGCTCGTCGTACGCGCGCCAGACGAGCGGATAAAGCGCAATGTCTTTCGCGGCCCATGCGGCGAACCCAATCCAGACGGCCGCTTTCGGCCATGCGAAGATCTCCGCGGCGAGCCAGAGGCCGACGAGCGCGAGCGCCCAGCCGACGAGCTGCAGCGCAAAGTACTTCACGAGGACGTGCGTCGACCACATACCGTCATGACCGAACGGTCTACCATCCCTCGCACCATCGGCGCTTCGATTTGTTAGCATAAACGTTCGCGCGCTTTGAGACCGAGGCGTGCTTGGCTCGGCACCCGTTGCTGCGGCCGCTTCAATCGGCGCGTCGCTTGCATCGTGAGCAGCGATGTGCGCAATCGTCGGGGCGCGTTAGCGCCCTCACTTCGAGCCGATGCGGCAGCGTCGCTGTCGCTCGTCCGCTCGAGAAGAATCAGCAGACTCGCTGTACGCCGGCTGCTCGGCGGCACGATTCTCCGCGCAGGATTGCGCGCGGCGCGCAACTCATTCGTCGACAAGGAGGATGACATCGTCATGACGCCAAGCCACCGCCCGCCGTTTCGCGCCGATCACGTCGGCAGCCTGTTGCGCCCGCAAAGCCTGCTCGAGCTACGGGAACGCGTTCGCGCGGGGAAAGCCTCTCCGGAGGAGCTGAGATCTCACGAGGACGAGTGCATTCGGCAGGCGGTCGAGATGCAGGAAGCGCTCGGGCTCGAGTCGATCACCGACGGCGAGTACCGGCGCCAAACGTTCCACGGCGACTTCCTCGATCGCCTCGAGGGCGTCGAGTTCCGGCAGATCTTCCCCCCGGGCGGCACCGAATCGGGCGGCCACGAGGCGCCGTTCATCGCCGTCGTCACGGGCCCTATCAAGCGTCCTGACGGCGGCGTCGAAGTCGAGAATTTCAAGTTCTTGAGGTCGCTCACGACCCGCACCGCGCGGCAAACGATTCCGTCCCCGACGATGCTGCACTTTCGCGGCGGACGGGATGCGATCGACCGGCGCGCGTATCCGGAGCTCGACGCGTTCTTCGCGGACGTCGCGCGCGTGTACCGCGAGGAACTCGCGGATCTCGCCGCCGCTGGCTGCCGCTACGTGCAGCTGGATGACACGAACCTCGCGTATCTCTGCGACGAGCAGATGCGCGAGAAGGTGCGCGAGCGCGGCGAGGACGTCGACGCTCTGCCTAGCCGATACGCGCAACTGATCAACGAATCCATCGCCGGACGGCCGGACGACATGGCCGTCTGCGTGCACCTCTGCCGAGGAAACGCGAAGAGCCAGTGGTTCGCCGAAGGCGGATACGACCCGATCGCCGAAGCCCTGTTCAACGAGCTCGACGTCGACGGCTTCTTCCTCGAGTACGACGACGAGCGTTCCGGCGGGTTCGAGCCGCTCAGGTTCGTGCCGAAGGGCAAGAAGGTCGTACTCGGCCTCGTCTCGACGAAGCACGGCGCGCTCGAGGACAAGGACGAGATCAAGCGGCGGATCGACGAGGCGGCTCGGCACATCCCGCTCGAGCAGCTATGCCTGTCGCCGCAGTGCGGCTTCGCGAGCGTCGCCGAGGGTAACCGCATCACGCACGACGACGAGAAGCGCAAGCTCGGTCTCGTCGTCGAGATCGCTCGGGAGGTCTGGGGCTGACGACGGCGGCGGGGGGCCGCCCGGTCGCGGCGCCGCGCGGCCCCTATAGGCCCCACCAAACCCATAAGCTTCCGACCCCGGCAGCCCCAGGGCGCGGTCGAGCCGCCACTCTCCCCCCTCCTGCTGCCAAATGTGCGCGAAGCGGCCGAAGCCGAGCCTCGCGCCGTCGCCGCGATCGATCACCTCATAATCGCCGTGCACGAGAATCATGTCGACGCCGTCGACCGCATGCGTCACCGTCAACACGGTCAACGGATCGTCCTCGCCGAAATCCTCTTCCCAGAACGCACCGATTTCGCTGCGTCCGACGATCGTCGGCGCCCCGTGCATCATCAGCCGCGCATTCTCGGCATACACGGCCGCTAGCGCTGCGGCGTCGTGCCGGTTATAGGCCTGAGTCCATCGGTCCGCGAGCGCCTGCACGTCGACGTCCATCGCGGCCCGGTCGTAAGGCTCGTGCGGCTGGTTCCACAGATCTCGGTCGAGCCGCCAATCGCGCCCGCCGTCCCGTGTCCACAGATGCGCGAACCGGCCGAGGCCGAGCAACTGCCCGTCATCACGGCTGATGACGCGATAGTTGCCGTGCACGAGAATCAGGTCGGCGCCGTCGACGGAATGCGTGACCGTCAGCACCGTCAGCGGATTGCCTTCGCCGAAGTCCTCGGCCCAGAACGCCGCGATCCGGTCGCGGCCGGCGATCGTCGGCGAGCCGTGCATCATCAGCCGCGCGTCCTCCGTATAAAGCTCGGCGAGCGCCGCGGCGTCGTGCCGGTTGTACGCCTGGGCCCATCGATCGGCGAGGCCTTGCACGCCGGTCTGCGCGTAAACGCCGCAGGCCGCGAAGATCAGCAACGCGGCAATCGAGCCTATGACCGTTCTCATCGTTCGTTCTCCCTTCGGTGCTACTCGAACCAGCATCGCGAACGGCGTGCGCCTTGACCATCGGTGATAGCCGAAATTTTCTCTGCCTTCAAGGCAATTCGGCTTCCGAGAGCTTCGGCCGCCGTTAGGAGGCTGCGCTCGAACGAGGCGACGCACCGAAAATCGGGTGTCGCGTGCCGGCACGACGGCGGGCGGCGCAGCTACTAGAAGATCGAGGACCGGCGACGGCCTAGGGCCTAGATACGCAGCATCCGCCGGACGATCCCGTCGTTCCCGAACGCGTGATAAACGGCCCCGGCGACATGCACGGACACGAACGCGAGCAGTGCCCAGCCGCTCCACGAATGGATATCGGAATACAGCTCGTTCAGCTCTTCGTTCTCGTGGCCCCAGTGCGGCAGATCGAGCATCCACCACCAGGTCGTGCCCCACCCGCTGTACGACGACGACAGATAGCCGCTGACGCACACGGCAGCGATCAGCACGTACAACGCGACGTGGTCGATCGAGGCCAGCCGCCGCATCCACGCCTGCCGCATCTCGAGCCGCGAAGGCCGATGCTTCAGCCGCACGAAGAGCATCAGCGCGGCCAGCAAGACGAGCGTGATGCCGATATTTTTGTGCAGCTGAAAAGGAAACTCGCGGAACCGGAGCTCTCCGGACGGCAGAGGGAGCGCGAGCATCCACCAGCTCGAGGCGAACAGAAAGAAGATCGCGACCGCCAACAGCCCGTGCAGGACGACCGCGGCGAGGCTATAGCCCCGATGCTCGTTCCCTGCCGCCGCTTGCCGCTCTTCACGTTCCATCGTTCCTCCCCACGTCGCGATCGGCGCCCCCGGATCTGCCCGCCGCGGCGCCGACCGTCATCATCAGATGAACGAAGAACCACAGAAGGATGTTCCAAAGATACAGAGCGCGCAGCAGCGGCCCGGTATTGACGGCCCCCATGAAGCCGACGGCGTCGATCGCGGCCAGGCCGCCGAAGACGGGAATCGCCGCGGCGGACGCCCACGCACGATGATCGACGAGCGCCGCGCCGACGACGACCGATGCGAGCGCGAGAACGGTGCCGGCGGCGGCAAGCCGCGTCATCAGCGTCGGGAACCACGCCGGCGCGGAAACGAGATAGCTGCGGACCGTGCCCACGAGCTGCTCGCATTCAGCGACGCTGAGCCCCTCCTCGATCAGCTCGTCCTCGGGGCATTCCGCCTGCGGAAGCTCGCCGTGCGCGGGCGCTGCGGTCGTGATCACGTGCTGCCGCATCCACTCCGTCCCGTGCGTCGCCGCGAGCAGCACGCCGAGGACGACCGCGACGGCGCCGAGCCAGCTCTCCCACGCCGCACCGCGTGCGCTTCCGGTCACCGATGACGGGATGTCCGGCATACTCTTCGTACTCTACCGGCTCCGGGAACCGAGAGCACGCACCGAGTCCGACGGAAAGTGCCTCGGAGCGTGCCGTCAGAGGGCGCCAATCGTCCCGTGCTCGGATTGCCGGACGGCGCCCGGAGCCCTTAGCATCTCGGGTTCGGCGCTCGGCGCGTCAAGGCGGTGCGAAATGAGAAGAATCTTGCTGATCGGTCCGCGATTCGATCCGGAGGACGCGGGGTTCGTACGCGCCGCGGCGATCGCCGAGCGCGCGAACGCGACGGTCGAGCTGCTCGACGTCGTCTACGACCCGAATCTCGGAGGTTATCTGGGTCATCCGGATCTGTACGAATCCTTGCGCGATCGCATCGTTGCGAAACGTGAAGCCCGGGCGCGGGACCAGGCGGCCGCGCTCGCCGCGCGCGGCGTGCAGAGCACCGGCAAGGCCGTCTGGGGCGATACGCTACATCTCCCGGTCGCGCGCGAAGCGGCGGCCGAGGACGTCGATCTCGTCGTGATGGAGCCCGAGGATCGCGAGCGCGGCCTGTCGCACGCCGAATGGACTTTGGTGTCGACATGCCCCGCGCCGGTGCTCGTCGCGCGCGGCACGCCGCACCCGGCGTACACGACCGTGATCGCGGCCGTCGATCCGAACCGCGCGCACGACAAGCCCGCGTCGCTCGACGCGACGATCGTCGAGCATGCGCGAAAGATTCGCGACCTCTTCGACACGAAAATCGAGATCGTGCACTGCGTTCCGCCGCTCGCGCCGCTGGTGCGCGAGGTCCTAGCCGAAAGCGCGCTGATCGAGGCCGAGAACGCGATACGCTCCGAGCGCATCGAGGCGCTCGAAGCCCTCGCGCGGGATGCAGGCCTTCCGACGGACGCCGTCTCCCTCGTCGAAGGGCGTCCCGACGACGTGCTCGACGAGCGCTCGTCCCGCGACGACGGCTCGCTCGTCGTGCTCGGCACGGTCTCCCGCGGGCCGATCGCACGGCTTCTGATCGGCAGCACGGCCGCACGCGTGCTGCGGGGCCGCGGCGGCGACGTTCTCGTCGTGAAGCCGCCCGGTTTCGGCTTCTCGCCAGACGACGCCGGCTAAGCCGCGCTCATCAGCCGATCGACGAGCCGGCTGACGTGCTGGGGCGAGCGCGTGCTGCGCGCGAGCAGCGCATAGACCGTCGGCACCGCGAATAGCGTCAAGAACACCGCGACGAGCGTTCCGAAGAACACGACGATGCCGATCGGCTGCCGCTGCTCGGCGCCCGCGCCGGTCGCGAGCAGCAGCGGCAGCGCGCCGAACGCGGTGCAGAAGCTCGTCATCAGGACCGGCCGCAAGCGAATCGCCGCAGCCTGCACGATCGCGTCGACGAACTCGACGCCGCGGTCGCGGAGCTGATTCGCGAACTCGACGATCAGCACGCCGTTCTTCGCCGCGATGCCGACGAGCATGATCACGGCGATCTGGCTGAAGATATTGATCGTGAGCCCGTAGAGCTTGAGCCCGAAGACCGCGCCGAGCAGCGCGAGCGGCACCGTAACCATGATGATCAGCGGATGCACGAAGCTCTCGAACTGAGCCGCGAGGACGAGATAGACGACCGCGAGCGCAAGCAGGAAGGTCCAATACATCTGCTGCCCCGTGCGCGTGAACTCACCCGACTCCCCGTCCCACATCAGCGTCGCCTCGGGCGGAAGCTCCCGCGCGACCGACTCGGCGAACCAGCGTACCGCCTCGCCCATCGTGTAGCCGGGAGCGAGATCCGCGGAGATCTCGATTGAGCGCAGCCGATTGAACCTCGAAAGCTCCATCGTGCCGGACGTCTCCTCGAGACGAATCACGCTCGCGAGCGGAATCAGCTCGCCGACTCGCGACGAGCGGACATGGATATTCGTGAGATCGGCGCTCGTCTCCCGGAAATCGTCCCTTCCCTGCAGGATCACGTCGTACTCGCGGCCTCGCTCGATATACGTCGTCACGGTGCGCGAGCCGAGCATCGTCTCGAGCGTACGCCCGACCGTCTGCAGCGAGACGCCGAGATCGGCCGCGCGGTCCCGGTCGACGGAGACGCGAATCTGCGGCTTGCGCGCCTTGAACGACGTGTCGACGTTCGTCAGCCCGGGATTCGCCTGCGCGAGCGCATACAGCCGCTCGGACCACTCCGCGAGCCGCTCGTAGTCCGGCCCGCCGATCACCGCCTGCACCGGCTTTCCGACCCCGCGGCGGCCGAGGCCGGCCGGTTGTCCCGACGAGACGCGAACGCCCGGCATCTTCCGCTCGGCCTGCGCCCGAATCTCGTCGACGACCTCGCGCGGCGTGCGCTCCCGCTCGTCCCAAGGCCGCAGGATGACGAACGCGCGCGCCGTATTGACGTCGCCGGTGCGTATGTTCGAGCCGCCCTGTCCCGGAACGCGCAGCACGATACGCTCGATATCGCCCCGCTGCATCTGCCCGAGCACGAGCGCCTCGAGCTCGGTCGCATGGCGGTCGATATAGTCGAAGCTCGAACCTTCGGGGCCTTCGAGCGAGACGAACGCCCGGCCGAGATCAGCCGTCGGCGCGAACTCGGCCGGCACGGACCGGAACGTGACGATGCCGAGCGCGACGAGCACGACGACGCCGCCGACGACGAGCCACGGCCGCAGCACGAGCCAGCGCAGGCGCGCCTGGTAGAACGCCGTGATCACCCGGAACGTACGGTCGATGCCGCGCGAGAGCCGGCCGCGCACGCTTCCGCCGTGCGGCAGCTTCGATGCGAGCATCGGCGTCAGCGTCAGCGCGACGAGCGCCGAGAACAGCACTGCCGCAGCCAGCGTGAACCCGAACTCGCGGAACAGCCGGCCGAGATCGCCGGGCAGGAACGAGATCGGTACGAATACCGACGCGAGCGTCAACGTCGTCGCGATGACCGCGAAACCGATCTCGCGCGTGCCGGTGATCGCCGCGACGAGCGGCGGCTCGCCGAGCTCGGTACGCCGATGCACGTTCTCGAGCACGACGATCGCGTCGTCGACGACGAGACCGATCGCGAGCACGAGGCCGAGCAGGGTCAGCACGTTGATCGTGTAGCCGAGCGCGTACATCACCATCAGCGCCGCGATCACCGAGACCGGAATCGTGACCGCGGGAATCAGCGTCGCGCGGAAGCTGCCGAGGAAGACGTAGATCACCGCGAGCACGGAGATGAGCGCGAACACGACGGCGATCAGCACCTCGCGCAGCGCGGCCTCGATCGATATCGCGTTGTCGATGCTGATCGAGAGCGTCGCGCCGGGCGGCAGGCTCTCCTGGATCCGCGCGACCTCCGCGCGCACGCCCTGCGCGATATCGAGCGTATTGCCCTTCGACTGCGCCTCGACCGCGAGCATGATGCCTGGGCGGCCGTTGACGCGGCTGTAGGACCGCTCGTTCTCCGCCGCACGCTCGACGCGCGCGACCTCTCCGAGACGAACGAGGTGCCCGCCTTCGCCGCGCGCGATTACGAGATTGCGGAAATCCTCCTCGGTCTCGAGCCCGACGAGCGTGCGCAGCGAGAACTCCCGCGTTCGTGACTCGAGCCGGCCGGCCGGCAGCTCGACGTTCTCGCGCCGCAGCGCGTCCTCGATGTCGCTCACGGCGAGCCGGCGTGCCGCGAGGGCCTGGCGGTCGATCCAGATCCGCATCGAGTAGCGGCGAGCGCCGATCACGCCGACGCTCGCGACGCCGGGGACGGTCGACAGCCGGTCGACGAGATTGCGCTCGGCGTAATCGGTGAGCTCGAGCATCGACATGCTGTCGGAGCTGAACGCGAGGATCATGACCGCCTCCGCGCTCGCATCGGCCTTCGCGATCTGGGGCGGATCGGCCTCCGGCGGCAGACTGCCGACGACGCGCGAGACCCGGTCGCGAACGTCGTTCGCCGCCGCGTCGAGATCGCGGCTGACGTCGAACTCGATGCGCACCTGCGAGCGCTCGTCCTCGCTGTCGGACTCGATCTTCAGGATGCCCTCGAGGCCGGCGATGGCGTCCTCGATCACCTGCGTGATCTTCGTCTCGATCACGGCCGCGGACGCGCCGTTGTAGGTCGTCGTGATCGAGACGACGGGCCGATCGATGTCGGGATACTCGCGGACCGACAGCCGCTGCAGCGACATCAGCCCGAAGATCACGAGCAGCAGGCTGACGACCGTCGCGAAGACGGGCCGGCGGACCGACAGCTCCGAAAGCTTCATCGCTCAAGTCGGCCGGCGGCCGACCTCCTGCACCCGCGCGCCGTCGCGCAGGTTCTGCGTGCCCTCGACGACAACGATCTCCCCTTCGGCGAGGCCTTCGACGACCTCGACGTCGCCGGGCCGGCGCTTGCCGATCCGCACCTCGCGCCGCTCCGCGTGCTCGCCGCGCACGACGAACACGTAGACGCGCCCCTGCTCCGGCACGATCGCCTCCTCGGGCACGACGATCGTCGGCGTCACGTCGCCCTGGAGCGTGACCGTCATGAACATGCCCGGCCGCAGCAGCCCTTCCTCGTTCGGCAGCTCGGCGCGCACGGCGATCGAGCGTGTGACCGGATCGACGCGCGAGTCGATGCGCGTGACCTCGCCGTCGAACGACCGCCCCGGCAGCCCACTCGCGGTCGCCGTGATCGGCAAGCCGAGCCGCAACAGGTACAGGTACGTCTCGGATACCGTGAAGTCGAGCTTGATGCGCGACGTGTCGTCGAGCGTCGTGATCACGGTGCCGGGACTGACGAAGCTGCCGACGCTGACGCGGCGAAAGCCGGTCCGCCCGTCGAACGGCGCGCGAATCACGGTATCGGCGAGCCGCGCCTCGGCGGCCGCGACGCGCGCACGGTTCGCATTCAGCGCGGCCTCGATCTGCTCGAGCTGCGCGATCGAGATGACCCGGCTCTCGTGCAGCTCGCGGCTGCGGGCATGCTGGCTCACGCTCTCCGCGAGCGCGGCCGCGGCCTCGGCGAGCGCGGCTCTCGCCTCCGCGGCATCGAGCTCGACGAGCACGTCGCCGCGAAGCACGAGCGCGCCTTCGTCGAAGCGGATCGACGTGATGACGTTCGACGCTTTCGACGTGATCTCGACGGACTCGTTCGCGCGGGCCGTGCCGACCGCCTCGATCTCGATGCCCATCGGCTCGATCGCCGCCGCGGCCGTGACGACCGCGACGACCCCCGACTGCGGCGGCGCTCCGGGCGAAGGCGTGCTGCCCGCATCGGGGTCCGAGCACGCGGCAAGGGCGGCGGCGAGCATCGCCGCGGCGCTGGCCGCGGCACGGGCTCGCCCGCGCCGCGCCGGCCCGACGCACGGCGGCACGTCGTCGCGCGCGAACAGCCTTCGCGGCGCCGACCCTCGATCCGAGAAATTCTCGAGCACTTGCTGGTCCTTACAATGCATTGTCCGTTGTCTCGGCCCGCGTCAGCTCGAAGGCTCGACGATGACGCGCGCCGGGCCGTCCTCCATGCGGCCGATGACGGCCGCGTTCGCGAATCCCGCACGGTGAAAGACGCCGACGACGTCCGCCGCGGCATCGGGCGCGCACGCGACGAGCAGCCCGCCGGATGTCTGCGGATCGCAAAGCAATGCCCGCGGCGTGCCGTCGAGCGACGGATCGAGCACGACCGCGTCGCCGTACGACGCCCAGTTGCGCGCCGACGCGCCGGTCCTGAATCCGTCGTCCGCGAGCGCGCGCACGCCGTCGATCAGCGGTACGTCCGACATCGCGATGCGCGCCGCGAGGCCCGCGCCGCGGCACATCTCGAGCAGATGTCCGAGCAGGCCGAAGCCCGTGACATCGGTCATCGCGTGCACGCCGTCGAGCGCGGCCAGCGCGGACCCGACGTCGTTGAGCCGCGTCGTCGTCTCGACCATCGCGCGGTAGCCGTCGTCGCCGAGCCGGCCCTTCTTCAGCGCCGCGGATAGTATCCCGATGCCGAGCGGCTTGCCGAGCACGAGCGCATCGCCCGGACGCGCGGCGTCGTTGCGCTTCAGTTGCCGCGGGTGAACGACGCCGATCGCGGCGAGGCCGTAGATCGGCTCCTTCGAATCGATGCTGTGGCCACCGGCGATCGGAATACCGGCCGCCGCGCAGATCGACTCGCCGCCCCGCAGGATCTCGCGCACGACGGAGGCTTCGAGCACGTCGATCGGCATGCCGAGGATCGTCAGCGCGAAGATCGGACGGCCGCCCATCGCATAGATATCGCTCAACGCGTTCGCGGCTGCGATTCGGCCGAAGTCGAACGGGTCGTCGACGATCGGCATGAAGAAGTCCGTCGTCGCGATCACCGCCTGCTCGTCGTTCAGGCGATACACGGCCGCGTCGTCCGAGGTCTCGGTGCCGACGAGCAGCTCGGCGAACGCCGCCGTCGGCCCGATACCGGAGATCAGATCGGCGAGCACCGCAGGCGCGATCTTGCAGCCGCACCCGCCGCCATGGGAGAGCGACGTCAGCCGCGGAGCCTCGAACGCTGCTTGGGTCATCTCGCTGTCGATCCCTCTATTTAAATTGGCGGAAGGCAGCAGGAGTCGAACCTACAGGGATGCGTCTGACGCCCCCGCACGGGTTTGAAGCCCGGCCGCACCACCGGGTGCGTCTACCTTCCACGGTTCCGGCGCGGTCTTGCGCAGCACGTGGACATCGCGCACACGACGCGTGTACCCGATACGATCGAAAAACTCGAGGATCTGGATCGCACGCTTGCGACCCAGCCCCGTCGCGTCGCGATATCGCGCCGCGGCGGCGCCCCCATCGTTCCGCTCGAGCCGCGCGACGATCTCCGCGAGCTCGCCGACCGAGCGGCTGTGATAGAAGAGATCGGGAACGACCTGCCAGACCCGGCCCCGCCTGACGAGCTTGCGCAGCACGTCCCGGACCCGCTGCTCGGGCTCGTTCAGCCGAGCGGCGAGATCGCGCACCCACGGCGGATCGAATCGTCCGGCCGCGATCAGCGGCTCGAGCCGCGCGGCGAGCGCCTCGTCGGCGTCGGATAGCGTCGCCTCGTGCTCGGGCGCGGCGAGCCAGACGCCGTGCCGCGCGATCTCTGCGTCCCGGACGAGCTCGTCGACGAGCGTATTCCAGACGGCAGGCTCGAGCTCCGGGAAAGCGATGCGCCGCAGCCGGGCCGGATCCGGCCCGGGCTCGTCGGGCGCGGCGGCATGGAACGCGCGCAGCGCTTCGAGCGCGCGCTCGCGCAGCGCGCGCCAGTCGGCCTCGAGTAGCGCGAACCGATCGCGGCCCGCGCCGACGACGAGCGCGTCCGGCGGCAGCTCGATGCGTTCCTCCGGCAGGCCGGTCGCTCGCACGAGCTCGGCGAGCGCGGTGCCATGCGGCGCCTCGGCGAGCACCGAGCGGATACCGTCGCCGGCGACGAGCCGCTCGAGCGCGTCGAGCCGGCGCATGCGCGCGGGCGCGCGGCGCTTCCTCCGCGGCGGGGTCGGATCGAGCACGATGCCGCCGCCGATCGTGTGCTCGGCGCGTGCGTCCCGGACGATGAGCCGGTCGCCTGGCAGCGCCGCGATCGGCGCATCGAACACGAGCTGCGCCCGCGCGGTCCCGCCCGGGGCCAAGCCGTTCGCGTCGAGAATATCCGCGCGCGCGACGCGATGCGCCGTGCCAAGGTGGACGTGGATGCGTGCGCCTTGCGCGAGACCCGGCTCGCCGCCCGGCAGCAGCCGCAGGCGCACGTCGAGCCGTTCGCTCGAGACGAGCAGACGCGGATCCCCGATCCAATCGCCTCGCGCAATCTGCTGCCGCTCGATGCCGACGACGTTGAGCGCGCATCGCTCGCCCGCGTGCCCGCGCCTCGCGGCCCGGTTCTGCGCATGCAGGCTGCGAACGCGAAGCGGACGCCCTGCCGGCATGACCGTCATCGTCTCCCCGACCTCGACTCGGCCGGAGAACACGGTGCCGGTCACGATCGTGCCGCGGCCCGCGAGCGTGAACACGCGGTCGACGGCCATGCGGAACAGACCGTCGTCGCGCCGCGAAGGCCGCCGTGCGGCCGCCTCCTCGAGGTGCCGGCGCAGCGCGCCGGTGCCCGGATCGTCCGCGCGGGTTGCGTTGACGGCAAAAACGGGTGCGCCGTCGAGCACGCTCCCCGTAAGCGCCGCGCCGAGCGCGGCCTCTGCGTTCCGGCGGCGCGCATCGTCGACGCGATCGATCTTCGTCAGCGCGACGGCGCCCCGCTCGACGCCGAGGAGGCCGAGGATCGCGAGATGCTCGACCGTCTGCGGCATCACGCCGTCGTCGGCCGCGACGACGAGCAGCGCGAAATCGATGCCGCACGCCCCGGCGACCATCGTGCGCACGAGCCGCTCGTGCCCCGGCACGTCGACGAACCCGAGCACGCGGCCGTCGCCGATCGGCACGTACGCGTAGCCGAGCTCGATCGTCATGCCCCGCGCCTTCTCCTCGGCGAGCCGATCGGTATCGACGCCGGAGAGCGCACGGACGAGCGTCGTCTTGCCGTGATCGATATGGCCGGCCGTGCCGACGATCATCGCCGGTCCGCTCCGAGCGCCGCGCCGAGCTCGCGCCATGCGGCCGCGAGCTCGGCTTCGTCCGATTCCTCGACGCACCTGAGATCGAGCTTCAGCGCACCGTCCTCGATGCGCCCGATGATCGGCCGGGACAGCGCGCGGAGCGCGGCTTCGAGCCGGCGCAGGCTCCCGCGGCGGCGCGTTCCGGGCGTGATGATCAGGCCGTGGCTCGGCAGCTCCGAGACCGGCAGCGCGCCGCTGCCGATCTGGCTCGACATCGCGCCGTGCGTCACGTCGTACGCGGGCCCGACGGCGCACCGCACGATCGGCTCGAGCCGAATCGCCTGCGCCCGCATCGCGCTCGTAGGCCGCGTGAGCCACCGGAGCGTCGTCGATCGATCGGCGAGCCGCTCCGGCGCACGATAGAGCCGAAGCACCGCCTCGAGCGCGGCGAGCGTCAGCTTGTCGACGCGCAGCGCGCGCTTCAGCGGATGGCGCCTCAGCTTCCGAATCAGATCGGTGCGGCCGACGAGGAGGCCCGCCTGCGGCCCGCCGAGCAGCTTGTCGCCGCTGAAGCAGACGAGATCGGCGCCGGCCGCGATCGTCTCGCGCACGGTCGGCTCCTTCGGCAGTCCCCACGCGGAGAGATCGACGAGCGAGCCGCTGCCGAGGTCGACGGCGACCGGCAGCCCGCGCTCGCGCGCAAGGTCGGCGAGCGCCGCGACCGACACGCTCGCGGTGAATCCCGAGATCGCGTAATTGCTCGTATGGACTTTGAGGAGCAGCGCGGTGCGCGGCCCGATCGCTTCGCCGTAGTCGGAAAGGTGTGTGCGATTCGTCGTCCCGACCTCGACGAGCTTCGCGCCGGCCTGGCGCATGATGTCCGGCATGCGGAACGAGCCGCCGATCTCGATCAGCTCGCCGCGGGACAACACGACCTCGCGCCGGGCCGCGAGACCGCCGAGCATCAGCAGCACCGCGGCCGCGTTATTGTTCACGACCGTGGCCGCATCCGCGCCGGTCAGCTCCGTCAGCAGATCCTCGACGACGGCGTCTCGATCGCCCCGGCGACCGGCCGCGAGATCGAACTCGAGATTGACGGGCGCGTGCGCCGCGCCGACGAGCGCGTCGACCGCGGCGTCCGGCAGCACGGCGCGGCCGAGATTCGTGTGCAGCACCGTGCCGGTGAGATTGAAGACGGGCCGCAGCCGCGAACGGGATGCTTCGGCGAGCAGGTTCTCGAGCGCGGCGGCGATCGCGTCGTCCCGGAGCGCGGTCCGCTCGAGCGTTCCCGCGAGCGCGCGTGCGCGCAGCTTCTCGAGATGACCGCGAAGCGCTTCGACGACCGGCGTGCGGCCATGCCGATCCTGCAGCGACGCGAGCGCGGGCCGGCCGAGCAGCCGGTCGACGGACGGAATCTCTGCGGGGCCGGCTTGCGCAGGCTGCGGGAGCGGAGCATCCAAACGCCTCTCCTCCTGCCGCCAATCTTCGGTCACGTTCGCCGACCGTCGCAAGACCTGATGCGAGTCGCTGCGCCGGCCGCGTGCGCCGATCATCGAGGAAGATCTATCGTCCGTTCCACAAGAATGGATGTCCGCTCGCGCGATGATAGCCGGCGTCGGCAAGCAACAGATCGAGCGCGAGGCTTGCGAGATCGTCGGCGACCGGCTCGACTCGCTCGTCCTTTTCCTGATACAGGATCTTCCGGTACGTCCGACAGCGGTCGCAGCATTCGGCGCGAATCGCTTCGGGACCGCCGTCGAGCGACAGATACGAGATGCCTTGCGTCGAGCGGCAGTGGCTGCACGTGATGCGGACGAGATGCCACTCGGTCGCACAGAGCGGGCAATGCAGATAGCGCCGACCTCGCGATCGGTCGTCTTCGCGAACGATGCTCGCGAGCGGCGGCGTTGCGCAGACCGGGCAGCTCTGCGGCACCTCGGCCCACGGCTCGGCGACGTCCGGTGCGAGCCGCGCCGCGGCCGCGGTGAACGGCACCTGGAGCGCCGCGACGATGAACGGCGCCGCGGCGGGATCGATCTCTTCGTCGTGCCGTGCGAGCAGCGCGTCGGCGTGCCGCTCGAGCGCGTCCGCGGAGACGTCGCGCAACCGATCGAGGACCGCGCGAGCGCTTGCCGGCAGATCGGCGCGCGTCTCGACGGCCGAAGCGAGCCGGCCGAGCACGTCCCGAATGACCGGCCCGGGGGGGCGGACGACCGCCGGCTGGGGCGCAACGCCCGAGCTCGCCCGCGCGCGCTCGGCGGCGACGGGCAGCACGTCGGGCTCGGCCGCGGCGAGCACGGCATGCTGCGCGTCGGCGATCGCCGCGATCAGCTCGAGGTAGTCCGCGATCGAACGGCCGATCGCGTCTTCGGCCGCTAGCGCGCGCAGGCGCTCGGCGCGCGCGGCGAACGGCCCGCGCGGATCCGGCAGCCGGACGCGCGGCGGCTCGTCGCCACCCGCCTCAATCCGGCCGCGTTCCAGAATCCGACGCATGCCCGAGCCTCTCGCGGAACCACGCACGGTGGTGCTTCCACGCCCAGCCGGCGCTGACTCGTCCGCGCGTCATCGCCCTGATCGAGCCTTTGACCCAGATCGCGGCATAGACGTGCACGATGATCCCGACGATCAGCACGAACGCGAGGATCGCGTGCGCGAGCGATGCGAAGCGCACCGCATCGATCGTGAACACGGCGGAAAAGTATCGCCGCCAGATCACGATACCGGTAACGAGGAGCCCGGCGAGGCAGACCACCATCACGAAGAACAGCAGCTTTTGCCCGGCGTTGAAGCGCCCGACCTCCGGCAATCCGGCATCGCGCCCCGCGAGCACGTCGCGTATGCGCCCGAGCCATTGCCAATCGCGCGCGTGCATCACGTTGTCCTTGAAAACCGCAACGGCAAGCATGGCGAACGCGATTACCATCAGCACGCCGACGAACGGATGCAGAATCCTCGTCCACGTTCCGCCGCCGAAGAGCGCGGAGAGCCAGTACAGCGCGGGATGAAACAGCGCGAGCCCCGACAGCGCGGCGAGCACGAAGAGCACGGCGACGATCCAATGGTTCGTACGCTCGTTCGCGCTGTAGCGCTCGAGCGTGATCCGCGGCTCTGGGTCAGGCATCGCGCGCCTCCTCTACGTCGTTCGCGGAGCCGCCGGCGGCACCCGCCGCGCGTGCGGCTGCCTGCTCGTCGTCGTCCGAGACCTCGTTCGGGCCGACGCGGATATAGTGTAAAAAGCCCGCGAGCGCCGCGAGCAGCATCCCGGCGAGGCCGATCGGCTTCGCGAAGCCCTTCCACAACCCGACGAGCGCGTTGATCCGCGGATTGGCCGGCAGGCCGCTGTAGAGATCCGGCCGGTCGGCATGATGCAGCACGTACATCACGTGCGTGCCGCCGACGCCTT
>CAYMAF010000012.1:0-33369 GCA_964388365.1 uncultured Gammaproteobacteria bacterium
GGCAAAGGTTTCGCGCTGATTCCGCCCGCGATCGCGGAGAAGATCCGCGAGCGCGACCCCGAGGCCATCGTCGATCTCGCAGCCGCGACCAGCTCGAGCTCGGACGAGCTGGACGACGCCTACAAGGGCTTCGAGGTACCCGACGACCTGATGTGGTGAGCCGCCCGGCGCCGCCGCCGGGAACGGCAGCCGCGGGAGTGTTGACCCGCGGCCGAGTTCATTATCATGGCCCCACCAGCCTGTCTCGGGGGGAGTCGAGATGAGACCTGCGGCTATCGGTATCCTCGTAGCGGCCGTTCCTTTCTGCACGCCCGCGTTCGCCCACCACAGCCAAGCGATGTTCGATCAGACGCAGGAAATGCTGATCGAAGGGACCGTCGCGCGATTCGACTGGAAGAATCCGCATATGTATCTGATCGTCGAGACGATCGGCCCCGACGGCAAGCCGGCGCTCGTCGAAGGCGAAGGCCTCGCGATCACGCAGGCGCTCGTCGACGGCCTGCGGAGGGAAGCGCTCGAGCCCGGCACGCCGGTCGTGATGCGCGTGAATCCGAATCGCGGCGGCTGGGGTAAGCAGGTCCGCATCCTCGACGTCACGACCGAGGACGGCGAGATCCATCCGTTCTACGCGGCGAACAAGCGAAACCTGACGCTGACGCCGGCCGAAAGCCTCGCGGCGAAATGGGCGCCGTCGCGGGCGGCGGTGACCGCGGCGTTCGGCGCGATGGCGCGCTGGCCGGTCACGGAGGAAGCTCGAGCCGCGCAGGCCTCCGGCGAGTTCGACGGCCTCTGCTATGTCGAGCCCGTGCCGTTCCTCTCGATCCTCGACGAGATGCGCTCGATCGAGATCGGCGAGGACCAGATCGTGCTGCACTTCGACAATTCCGGCGATCACGTCCTGCGCACGGTTTACATGAACGCGGAGCATCCGGCCGACGTTCCGCTCTCGCGTCATGGGCATTCGATCGGCTGGTGGGAAGGCGACACGCTCGTGATCGACACGATCGGCTACGAGCCGAACCCTTCGGGCCTCGGCGGCGAGGTGCCGTCGAGCGCGGCGAAGCGCACCGTCGAGCGGCTGACGCTGAGCGAGGACCGCTTGCGCGTGCGCTACGAGATCACGATCGAGGATCCGGTCTTTCTCGAAGGGACCGCGACGCTGACTCAGCAGTGGGACCACCGACCGGATCTCGATTTCTCGCCGCCGTCCGAGGCCTGCGACCACGACGTCGCGGCGCGGTATCGCGATCACGTGCCGGATTAGCGCGGCCGCGCGCTCGACCCGGCGCCGGGCGCTTCGGCTCAGATCCAGCGCCGCACGCGCGCCTTATAGGCTCGATACTCGTCCCCGTACGTGCGCTCCATGCTGCGCTCCTCGAACGGGATGATCACGTAGTTGTCGAGCAGGAACAGCACGACGGGCACGAGCCACATCGCCCACGTGCCGACGACGAGCGCGACACCGATCGCCGCGACGAGGATCCCCATATACATCGGGTTCCGCATGAAGCGGAACGGCCCGGCCGTCACGAGCGCGCTATGCGAGCTCGACCACGGATAGATCTCGGCGCCGTGCCGTTGGAACGTATGCCGCCCCCACGCGGACAGCCCGACGCCGAGGGCGATCAGCAACACGCCGGCGGCGCGGTTCTGCACGATCGCGGGGAGCTCTAGCGCCCACCCGACGAGCAGCGCGGCGACGACGAGGATCAGCAGCCAGATCGGCGTCGGGATGCGAATGATCCACGACGGCTCCGTGTCGGCATCGTCCATTGGTCGGTTCGCATCGTTCATGGACATTCGATGACCTCGGCGCAAATGTGACTCGGGACCGAGCGCCGGCGCGAGCTTCTCGGCCGCGCCGCGCGCACCTACACTGTCACGACGACCTTCCCCACCTGCTGGTTCGACTCGAGGTAGCGGTTGGCCTCGGCGATCTCGTCCAACGGGAACGTCTTCGCGATCACCGGCTCGAGCTTACCGCGGGCGAGCCCTTGATAGATCACCTGTTTGTAGCGCTCGAAGCGCTGCGGATGCCCCCAGATCTCGGAGGCCACCCAGCCGCGGACGCTGAGGCCCTTGAGCGCGGCCGGCCAGTGCGGATACGGCGTCTCTCGCTCGCTGAGCCCGCCGTAAATGAACAGGATGCCCCGCTCGGCCATCGATTCCGCGAGTTTCTCGACGAACGGTCCGCCGACGGGGTCGAACACGATCCGGGCGCCCTTGCCGTTCGTGAACCGCATGACGGCGTCGACGTAGTCCTCCTCCTCGGTCGCGATCACGTGCTGCGCGCCGCGCGCGAGCAACGCGTCACGCTTCGCGCTCGTGCGCGTCGCGGCGATCGAGACAGCGCCGGTCCAGTTCGCAAGCTGGATCGCGGCGAGGCCGACGCTGCTCGACGCGGCGCGGATCACGACGTAATCGTCGATCGTCGCGCCGGCGCCCTCGATGATCGCGAGCGCGGTGAAGTACTGCATCCAGACCGACGCGGATTGGATTGGCGAAAGGCCCGGCGGCCGCTCGAGCAGGCTGCTCGCAGGCACGATCGCCTCCTCGCCCCAGACGCCGTACGTGCCGAGCCGGAAATTCGGCATCACGCAGACCGCGTCTCCCGGCTTCCATCCCATCACGCCGGGCCCGACCTCCTCGATCACGCCGGCGCACTCGTAGCCAATGCGGGTCGGCAGCTTCGGCGTCACGGGATAGCGGCCGGCGCGAAACATCGCCTCGGCCCGATTGAGCCCGATCGCCTCGACGCGGATGCGCACCTCGCCGTCGCCCGGCGCGCCGATATCGTGCTCCTCGAGCCTGAGCACGTCGGGCCCGCCAAGCTCGCGAAGCATCACGATTCTCGCCACGTTCGCTCCCCTCTCGTGATCCCCGGCATAGCTTATCAGCTACCGGACGAAGTGCCGGGCCGCGACGGGCTCCGACCGGGCTCGATGCCCGGACCGTCGGGCGGCAGTCCCGCGCTCGCCGCGCTTCAAGCATCTTGACCGACCGCTGCGGCCGTTTGGCGTATCCTTGCGCCGTACCGCGCGAGACCCGAAGGAGCCTAGGCGATGCACGCTTCCGTCACTTCGTTCCGACTCACCGCCGTCGCGACGCTCGCGATCGGCGCGGCCGCGGCCGCCGTCGCGCAGCCCGCCCCGCCAACGCCGCTCGGCGAAGGCCCGTGGACCCTCGAGACCGAGACCGGCAGGGTCCACGTCTCCGTGCTGACCCGGGACCTTCAGTCTCCGTGGAGCCTCGTGCTCTTGCCGGACGGGGACATGCTGCTGACCGAGCGGCCGGGGCGCCTCCGAGTGATCCGCGACGGCAAGCTCGACCCGACGCCGATCGACGGCCTGCCGGATCTGGTCAGCGCGAGCATCGGCGGGCTGATGGGCCTTGCGCTGCACCCCGAGTTCGAGAGCAACCGGCTCATCTATTTCGCGTACACGAAGCCGCATCCGGACGACAGCGCGCTGACCTCGCTCGCGGTCGCCCGCGCCCGTTGGGACGGCGGCGCGTCGCTCGCGGACGTCGAGGACGTCTTCGTCGCGAAGGATTGGTACAGCTCCGCGATGGCCGCGGAGAACGACCGCTGCTGTGGGCAAGGGCCGGCGTCCGGCAGCTACGGCGCACGCATCGCGTTCGACGGCGAGAACCGCCTCTACATCACGAGCGGCGACCGGAACTGGGGCGAGAAGGCCCAGGACGGGCAGTCGCATCTCGGCAAGGTCATCCGCCTCAACGACGACGGCTCGATTCCCGACGACAACCCGTTCGTCGGCCGGGAAGGCTATCTGCCCGAGCTCTACACGATCGGCCACCGCAACCCGACCGGCCTTCGCTTCGATCCCGCGACCGGCGTGCTGTGGTCGACCGAGTTCGGGCCGCGCGGCGGCGACGAGCTGAACCGGCTCGAGCCCGGCGCGAACTACGGATGGATGCTGATCACGCAAGGCGAGCATTACGACGGCGCCGAGAAGGTGCTCGGCTCGAAGGGCGTCGAAGGTTATGTCGATCCGGTGCACGCGTGGGGGCCTGGCGGGAATCCGGGCAACCTGATCGTCTACCGCGGCGAGCGGTTCCCCGAATGGCAGGGCAACGTGCTCGTCGCGGCGATGTCGCCGCCCGGCGCGCTCGTGCGTGTGATCGTCGACGCGCAAGGCAATTTCGTGCGCGAAGAGCGGATGCTGACCGAGCTCGAGCAGCGGATGCGCGACGTCGTCGAGGCGCCCGACGGGCGCATCTTCGTGCTGACCGAGGCGTCGCCGCTCGCGTCGCCCGGCGCGATCCTCGTGCTGGAGCCGGTCCGATGACGGCGCGCCTCGCACACGGACGAAGCCGCGGCCTCGGTGCCGCCGTGCTGCTCGGCCTCTGCGCCGCGAGCGGCGCCGCCAACGCGCGCGAAGCGGCGTGCAGCGCACTGGCCGAATGGGCCGAAGGCCCCGACGATCTCACGATCACCGAAGCGGTTTACGCCGCCGACCGCACGACGGCCGCGGGGTTCGGCCCGCCGCAGACACTGCCGCCGCATTGCCATGTCGTCGGCAGCTTCGAGCATCGCTCCGGCGTCGACGGGCACGACTACGCGATCCGCTTCGCGATCAACCTGCCGGACGACTGGAACGGCCGGTTCCTGTTCCAGGGCGGCGGCGGCCTGAACGGCACCCTTCAGGAGCCGCTCGGCGCTCAGGCGGCGGGCGGCGAATCCGCGCTCGCGCGAGGCTTCGCGGTCGTCAGCACCGACAGCGGTCACGTCGGCGCGGTATTCGACGGAAGCTTCATGGCCGATCAGCAAGCGATGCTGAACTTCCAGTATCAGGCGAACGCGAAGGTCACCGAGGTCGCGCGGCCGATCGTCGAGCATTATTACCGCACGCCGATCCGCCACAGCTATTTCGTCGGCTGCTCGACCGGCGGCCGCGAAGGGATGATCATGGCGCAGCGCTTCCCGCGCCTCTTCGACGGGATCGTCTCGGGCGCGCCCGCGATGCGCACGGGCGTAAGCAACCTCGCGCTGCGCTGGATCAGCGTCGAGCTCGGTAAGGCGACGAATCCCCGCGATCCGTTCACGCCGGACGAGGAGCGACTGATCATGGACGCGCTGATGGGCCGCTGCGACGCGCTCGACGGGCAAGCCGACGGGCTGATCTTCAATCGCAGCGCGTGCGACTTCGATCCACGCGAGCTCGCGTGCTCGAACGCGCCCGCGGAAGGCGCTGCGTGCCTCGCCGATGACAAGGCCGACGCGCTCGCGCGCGCGTTCGGCGGACCGGTGAACGCGGCCGGCCTGCCGGTCTACGTGCCGTTCCCGTACGACTCCGCGATCGACGATACCGGCTTCCTGCCCGGCCTGCTGCTCGCCGGCGGCAGCCCGCCCGAAGGCGTCAGCGGCGCCGACATGCAAAGCCAGAACGTCGACGCCGAGTACCTCGAGGCCGTCGCGATGGACGAGGCGCTCGGCAGCACCGCGACGCAATACAACGTCAGCACTTTCGTCCTCGAGGGCGGCAAGCACATCTTCTATCACGGCGAGGGCGACCCGTGGTTCTCGTCGAACGATACGGTGCGCTATTTCGAGCGCATGGCGGACGCGAATCGCAACATCAAGCCGGTCGATGAGTACGCGCGTCTCTATCTCGTGCCGGGCATGGGCCATTGCGCCGGCGGCGAGCGGACGGTCGATACGTTCGATCTGCTGACGCCGATCGTCGAATGGGTCGAGGCGGGCACGCCGCCCGCCGCCGTCGTCGCGACCGGGCAGTCGATGCCGGGGCAGAGCCGGCCCCTCTGTCCGTGGCCCGAGTACGCGCACTACGAAGGCGGCGATCCGGCGCGCGCCGAAAGCTACGCCTGCCGCGCGCCGTGACGCCCGCGGCGCGCGTCTCCTCTAAGATCGGGACGCGGCTTGGGACGAGATCTGCAAATGACGAAGGACGCTGACGCTGCCCCCCACCCGCTATGGCGCCCCGGCGTCACGCTCGAGCGCCTCGCCGAGCGGCTGGCCGATACGCTCGCCGAGCACATCGGGATCGAGCTGACCGATCTCGGCCCGGATTCGCTGACCGCGACGATGCCGATCGATCACCGCACGTGCCAGCCGATGCGGATGCTGCACGGCGGCGCGTCGGTCGTGCTCGCGGAAACGATCGGGAGTCTCGCGGCCAACGCGGCGAATCACGATCCGACCCGGCATCACGTCGGCCAGGAGATCAACGCGAACCATCTGCGTCCGGTGCCGGAAGGCGAGACCGTGATTGGCACGGCGCGCGCAGTGCACATCGGCCGGTCGAGCCAGGTCTGGAATATCGAGATCCGGAACGCGCGCGGCCAGCTCGTCTGCGTCTCGCGGCTCACGACGGCCGCGGTGCCCGCGACGCGGCAAGAGTCGTGAGCCCCTCGTGGCCAGGCCGCGTCCGCACACCTATCCTTGAATCATGGATTTCGTCGTCAAGAGCTGGGGCTACGTCTTCAGCACCGTGCTTGCGCTGCTGCCGATCGTCAATCCGCTCGCGACGATCGGCGTTCTGCTCTCGATCACGACGGGCCTGACCGAACGCGAACGGAACGAGCAGACCCGGCGTGCGTGCATCTACATGGCGGTGATCTTGATCTCGTTCCTCGTCGCGGGCGGGCTCATCATGAGTTTCTTCGGGATCTCGATCCCCGGCCTGAGAATCGCGGGCGGACTGATCGTCAGCTATATCGGCTTTCGGATGCTCTTCCCGGAGCAGCGAACGATCACCAGCGTCGAGCAGAGAGAGGCGATCGCGAAGGAAGACGTCTCGTTCACCCCGCTTGCGATGCCGAGCTTGAGCGGCCCGGGCTCGATCGCGGTCGTCATCGGCTTATCGTCGACGCTTCAGGGTAACGACGTGATGATCGGCTACGTCTTCATGACGGCCGGTATCGTGATCACCGCGCTGATCTCCTATCTCGTGCTGCGTGCGTCGTCGCGGCTGCACGCAATGCTCGGCATGACGGGCATCAATGCGATCTCGCGCATCATGGGCTTCATCATGGTCTGCATCGGCGTGCAGTTCGTGATCAACGGCGTGCTCGAGATCGTGCGTGAGATCGGCTGAAGCGCCGTCCCGCATAGACGCTGCCTGCGAATCAGAACGGGTAGAACGACGGCTCCGTGACCGGCTCGTTCCGCACGCGCGCGGCAACGGTATCGAGGAACCCGGGCGGCTTGACGATCAGCAGGTCGCAGTCGACGTTGTCGAGGACTTCCGCGGCGGTCGAGCCGATGACGAGATCGGCGAGCTGCGCGCGGGACAGCGCGCCCATCGTCAACAGGCCGACGCCCTCGCGCTCGACGAAGGCGGGCAGCTCGCGGCCCGGCGGTCCTTGCAGTATCTGCGCCGTTTGCGGATCGACGCCCTGCTTCTTCAGAAGCTCGATGACGGCTGCGCGGCTCGACTCGATCAGCCCCGCTTCCGCTTCGGCCGACGGACGCTTGCCGCCGCGATCCAACGGCACGATCTGCGCGAGCGGCACGGCACAATAGACGGCGCTGAAACGGGCATCGAATGCGCGGGCGAGAGCGGCGGCCTCGGTCACGATGACGTCGTCGAGCGCGGCGGGCTTCGCGCGGGTGTGGAACGGGTCGACCGCAGCGGCCACGTGCCGATACTTCAGGGTGCCGTCCGACCTCACGATCAGCAGCGGCACGGGGCAGCTCGAGACGAGATCCCAGTCGCCGCTCGAGAGACGCCTTGGCCCGACGGCTCTCATCGGCTCGGTCACGACGAGATCCGCTTTCGTCGCGAGCGCGCGCCGGATGATGCCCTGGTAGACGGGGTAGTCCCAGACGACCGTCGCGTCGACGGTCTTCCCCCGTTGACGCAGCGCGTCGACGATGTCGCGCAGTCCGTTCGCCGCTTCGTGCACGAGCGCGTCGCGAACGTCGATATAGTCCTCTTCCCGCGTGACGAGCGGAGAGCCTTCGAGATTCGGCTCGTAGACGCAGCGGAACAGCTCGAGCTCCGCACCGTTCTGCAACGCGAGCGCCCGCTGCAGAGCGGGTTGCTCTAGCGTGTCCGTCCTCGAGAGCGCGACCAGAATTTTGCGAACCGCCATGCTCGAGCTCTCCTGCGCCGGTAGTCGTAGCCGAGAAGATTGAGCTAACCCGAAGGACGGGTCAATCGGCCCTCGTCCGAGCTTGCACGCACGGCCACTGCGAGGTCGATCCACGGCTTCGACGCCGTCGGCGCGCGCGACGGCGCCGCGAGAAGCGTTCGACCGAATGTTGCATCTTTGCGTGCTGCTCGTCTCGGGTTCGCAGCCCGGTATCCCGCCCCCCGATCGAGCGCGGAGACAGCGCAAAACTCGGCGCGAGCGGCGCCGGCACCGACGCAGAACGATGCGCACCGGGTCGTTCGGCACATCCCGGTTTGGCGAGAAAACCACAGCGAAAAGCCGCTTTTCGTCCGAATCAGACAGGGCAAAGTCCAACTCAGTCCGGCCGTCGTAATGGGTGTTGTCGCTCGGCATTTCCTTGTTGCAAGATCGGCGCTCGCTGTGGCGCTTTGGGGGGACTCGGACGTCCGAAGTTTCCGGATAGCCCTGGTCTCGGCCGAATGCCGACGAAGCGTCCTAGCGCAGTCTTCATCGTGCTTTCTCAAGAAGTCCGGCTCATCCGGGGAGGGAGAATCCGTAATGATTCGACGTAAGGGACGCGGTGTTCCTTGCTCCATGCAGCGCACGCTGTTGTCCGCATCCATCATGGCGGCAACCTCAGGGTTCGCCGTCAAGGCTGTGGCGCAAGACGGCGGCGGCGCCGGGAGCTCGGCGTTGGAAGAAGTCGTCGTCACGGCGCAGATGCGCGAGCAGAACGTCCAGGACATTCCGCTGTCGATTACCGCCGTCAGCGGCGACATGCTCGAAGCGCGCGGACAGACGAACTTGAGCCAGATCTCGGCCCAGGTTCCGAACGTGTGGCTACAGCCGAACCCGGCGGGTTACGGCAACTCGATGCGCGCATACATCCGCGGCGTCGGCCAAGCGGACCAGAGCCCGTCCGTCGAGCCGGGCGTCGGCATTTATATCGACGACATTTACTTCGGCACGGTGACGGCCTCGGCATTCGACCTGCTCGATCTGGACCGCGTCGAGGTCCTGCGCGGACCGCAGGGCACGCTGTCGGGCATGAACTCTCAGGGCGGCTCGATCAAGCTGTACTCGCGCAAGCCGGGAACGGGAACCGAAGGCGGCCACGTCGAGGCGACGCTAGGCAGCTTCGGCAGACGGGATCTGAAGGCGAGCGCCGACTTCACGGTCGTGCCCGACAAGGTCTTCGCCCGCATCACCGGCGTCACGCGTAATCGCGACGGTCACGTCACGATGTACAACTACGCGTGCGTGAATCCGGACGATCCGGACGTCATCTCCGGCGCGATTCCCGCGCTGATCCGCAACGGCGACTGCAAGAGCGGCGAGCTCGGCAATCAGCAGATGACCGCGGTCCGCGGTATCTTGCGAATCGTGCCCGAGGGCGGCCGGCTCGAGGTCAACATCGCCGGCGATTACACCAAGGACACGTCCAACAGCCAGGCGTCGGTCCTGCTCGCCAGCGCGGAGTCGGCCACGAAGGGGGCGGCGAACTACGCCGATCGTTCGGGGATGAGCCTCGTCTTCCAGGGCGTCGCCTACGACGACCGCTTCGTGACCTATGGTCAGTATCGTCGGCCGGACGCGAAGCTGAACGACCCGTATGCGACGTATGCGAACTTCTACGATCCGGGCGTAACCTATCGGGCGATCGATCTCGCTCCGCCTCCCGACCAGGCCGTGCCGGGCGAGTCGAACGGTCCGTACGTCGCGGCGAACGCGGCTCAGGTCGAGGCCTGGGGTCTTTCGGCGACGATCGATTACGACTTCTCGGACAACTTCAGCCTGAAGTCGATCACCGGCTACCGCACGTACGACACGCTGAGCGGCATGGATAACGACGGCTCGCCGATCGCCTGGATTCAGAGCACGGACTGGTTCGAGCACGAGCAGTTCAGCCAGGAGATTCGCGTGACGGGCAATATGGTCGACGGCACGGTGCACTTGACCGTCGGCGGCATCTACTACGATGCCTCGACGCGGCCGCTGTCGCGTATCCATACGCCGTTCTCGGGCTTCGGCCCTCCGGGCTTCCCGACGTTCTCGTTCCTCAACGACGACACCGCGGACATGGAAGTGCTCGCCGCTTTCGCGAACGCGGCGTGGGATATCACGGATGCGATCACCCTCGAGGGCGGCATCCGCGTCACGGACGAGCGTAAGGATTACACCTTCGGCCGGCTGAACCCGGACGGCCGGGGCGACTACATCCCGCTCAGTAACCCGGGCAACCCGCTGACCGGCTGGACGGGCACGTACGAGGACACGCTGACCGACTATCGCGTCGCGCTGTCGTATCGGCTGTCGGACGACGCGATGCTCTACGGGCAGTTCGCGACGGGGCATAAGGCCGGCGGCATCTCGCCGAGGCCTTACAGCTACCACCAGATCCGTCCGTTCGGCGCGGAGGAGCTCGACTCGTACGAAATCGGCTTCAAGATCGATCTGCTCGATCGCGTGATCCGGCTGAACGGCACGCTGTTCCACATGGACTACCAGGGCTATCAGGGCATTCCGCGAGTCTGTGTGGGCCTCGACAATCAGCCGCTGCCGGTGGACGCTGGCGGAGTTGACGGCCTCTGCGGCCAGTACCTGAACCTCGCCGATGCGGACGTCGACGGTTACGAGCTCGAAGCAGTGATTCGCCCGGGGGCAGGCCTCAGCATCGACGCCTCCCTCAGCTACTTCGACTTCGAGTTCGGCACGCCGCGCTACGCGACCAACGACGTGCAGGAAGGCTCGAGCCGTCCGGGTATCGGCAAGCGGAAGTGGAGCCTGGGCCTGCAGTACGTGTTCGAGCTGGGCAACTTCGGCACGCTGACGCCGCGCGTCGACGTGTCCTACACGCCGGGGTACTGCGGCAACTTCGCGTGCGACCCGAACTCCGCGGTGGACGACTACACGCTGGTCAACGCGCGGGTTACGCTCGATACGTACGATCAGAACTGGATGATCTCTCTCGAGGCGACCAACCTGACGGACGAGTTGTACTACATCAACAAGTTCGCGAATGCTTGGTACACCACCGGCCATCCGGGCCGGCCGAGGGAGGCTGCGATCAGCATCCGTCGTCGGTTCTGATGAATCGGTCCTGACCGATCGGGCAGCTGGGGCGGGCAACCGCCCCAGCTCCCACACCTCCCGGCTCCCGCCCTACCTCCACGCACGATCCCGCACGTAGCGGCCGACCAGAGCTCGGTCGGCTAGAACGACCGCGTGAACGAGACGAACCACTCGCGCGGGCGCGCGGGCTGACCCTGACGGAACGGCTGGCCGAATCCGGTCAGATCGAAGATGTTCAGCAGATATTCTTCGTCCGTCAGGTTCGTCGCACCCACCGCGATGCTCCAGTCGTCCATCGGCGAGCGGTACGTCACGCGCAGGTTGAACAGCTCGTATCCGTCGACGCACGATCCGGGCCGGCTCGCGTACAGGCCCGGCGACACCTCGTCGAGCGCGCTGCAGATCTTCGTCTGGAAGTAGCCGTCGATGCGCGGCGAGAGCGTCCCGCCGTTCGACAGGAAGAAGTCGTACTGCAGCGCCAGGTTCGCGTTCCACTCGGGGACGAAAGCCGGCGTGCTCCCGGAAACGATGTCCGGGCTGCTCCAGTCCGTGTAGCCGGCGCCGCCGGTCAGCATCAGCGATTCGGTCGGGCGGTAGTCGAACTCGAACTCGATGCCGCTGATCTCGCCGGGCACGTTGACGTAGTTCGTCAACGACGTCAGGCCGGAGCACGTCGCGGGTCCGCCGGGCTGAGGGTTCGCAACGGCGTCGCCCGGGATGATGTTGCCGTCCGGATCCTTCAGGCACTCCGTGCCGCCGCGCGGCACGATTCGCTGCTCGTAGTCCGAGTAGAACAGCGCGGTGTTGAAGCGCAAGCGCCCGTCAGCGAAGTCGCCCTTGACGCCGACCTCGTACGCCGTGAGCTCCTCGCCGGAGACCGGCACGAGCTGCGAAGGCTGGAACGGCCGCGGGTTGTACGCGAGCGGACGGTAGCCCGTCGCTACCGACGCGTACAGCATCTTGTCGTTATTGCTGCCGAAGCTCCAATCGACACCGAGGCGGTAGTCGGTGGAGTCGTCGCTGTTCTCGAGCCGTCGCGTGATGACCGTGTTGTCGAAGTCGACGTTCTTGTCGTCCTCCGAGTAGCGCAAGCCGAGCGTGACGCTCGCACGGTCGTTCAGCTCGTAGACGAGCTGCGAGTACAGCGAGCGGTTCTCGTTCTCCTGCGCGTTCAGGCCGTTGACGAGGATGCCGCTCGGCCCTGCGAACGCCGGCAGCAGCACCGTTTGCGCGGCGAGCACGTCGCTTTCGTACAGGAATAGCCCAACGGTCCAGTCGAGGCGCTCGTTGAGCGCGAGACCGCTGAGCTGCAGCTCGATCGTCTGCTGCTCGAACTCGATGTAACCATTGACCTCCTGCCCCGGCAGCGGCGAGCCGTCATGGTCGGTCGCGAACCGCGAATCGTACTGACGGTCGGACAGCACGAGCTTCGCGGCGACGGACTCGGTGATATCCCACTCGATCTTGCCGGAGAACCCTTCGGTCGTGACCGTCGACACCGGGTCGTTGATCAGGCCGGTGACGGGATCGCGGAACGTCGCGTAGTTCTTGTAGATCGAGCCCGTCAGGAAGCGCTCGTCGTAGCGGACGCCATACGTGTCGAACATCAGATCGTTCCACGCCGCGAACGCCGGCGCGTCGCCGACCGCCGTGATCACGTCGCCCTGCGATTCGCTGTCGTCGTCCGAATAGTCGTACGTGAACGAAAGCGTCACGCTGTCGCTCGGCAGATAGCGCAGCGCGACGCGCGCGCCGATCGAGTCCTCGCCGCCGAGCGTGCCGATCTTGCAGTTCGTGCCCCGGTTGCGGCTGATGCTCGGCAACGTGCCCGCCTCGTCCGGCCGCTCGCACGCAAAGTCGATCAGATCGACGTGACCTTCGCGCTTCTTCGACGCCGCGGCGACGCGGGCGAACAGGTTCTCGGTCAACGCGAAGTCGTAGCTCGCCCGCACCTCGGTCCGATCGAAGTCGCCGATCGTCGCCGAGATCGTGCCGGTCCCGTCTCCCCGAGGCTCGCGAGTGATCAGCCGCATCGCGCCGCCGATCGAGTTGCGGCCGAACAGCGTGCCCTGCGGTCCGCGCAGCACTTCGACGCGCTCGAGATCGAGCAGATCGAACATCGAGCCCATCACCGTCGCGTGGTACACGTCGTCGATATACATGCTGACGCCGGGCTCGAAGGCGAAGTTGAAGTCGTTCTGACCGACGCCGCGGATATACGCGACCATCGAGTTGCCGAACGCCGCTTGCGCCTTCTGGAAGTAGGTGTTCGGCACGGTATAGCCGACCTGCGCGGCCGTCGTGAACGAACGCGCCTCGATTTCCTGGGCGGTCACCGCGGTGATCGCGATCGGCGTTTCCTGAAGGTTCTCCTCGCGGAACCGGGCCGTGACGACGATTTCCTCGAGATTCGACGCCCCCGCCTCTTGCTGGGCGTGCGCCACCTGCGCTCCGACGGCGGCGGCGAGCGTGCCGATGACCGCACGTGTTCCGATTCGATGTCTCATCTGGTGACCCTCTGCTGGCCAACGAAGTTGTTGCCCTGACACAACACGCAACATTAACCGGGATAGTGACTGTTGCGAGATTGCATCATTGGCCCGCGATACTAGGCAGTTCGTCTCTGGGTTGTCAATGTTCCCAGCGCCGCCTCTTTCTCGTCGACGGCTCTCCTACCCCGACCGAGACGAGCGGGCACGATGAGACGGCGTCATGGACCGCGCGTATCGGCGCCGTCCGTGACGAATTCGATGCGCCCGGAACGGGCGTCGAGAGGATGTGTCGGCGGCCCGATCGGCTCGCCGGCCATCGTCCGCGAAAGAGCGGACGGAAAGGAGCCGTTCAGCGGCCGCGCGCAGGTCGCCGCGGCGGCCGCTGCCCGATTGCTATCGCGACGCGCCGGTCGCGGCGGGTTGCGGCGCCTCGACCTTCGTGACGCCGGTGAACATCGACTCGCCGTCCGCGTTTCGAATCGAACGGGCATACGCGATCGTCGGAAAGTCCTTCGCCTGGGCCGCCGAGACCGTCACGCGGTCGCCGGGCTGCAGCGACTTCCGCGTCCAACCGCGCCGCATCAGCGTCGTCGGGCTCGGCAGCTCGAAATTCCAGTTGTCGACCTCGCCGTTCTCGTTGACGACGTCGACGTAGAGCCGCGCATGCGGGCTCTTCCACGAGAGCTCCGTGACGACGCCTTCGACGGTCACGATCCTGTTGAAGTCGAACTCCGACTGCGAGTGATGCGCCGCGGCGGCGCCCGGCAGCGCGAGCACGGCGATCGCCGCGGCCGCCACGCACGCGAACCGGCTCACGAAGCCGCCGATAATCGTCGATGTCTTGCTCATTCGGATGCCCCCATCCTCTCCGGAAAGTGCATGTCGACGTTCTGCTCGTCGTCGAGGCAGATCTCCTCGAGCAGCGTCGTGTCGGGCTGATACGCCATCTCGATCGTCACGGACCACGGTCTCGTATAGGCCTTCGGATCGTCGACCGCGATCTCGACCTCCATCAGGCCGAAGTTCACGCGCCTCAAGCGCTCGGTTACGCGCGCCGATTCCGTGACCGGGCTGCCCTGGATATCGAGCCACATGTCGTCCCGGATACCGTTCGTCTCGATGACGAGCGTATCGCCGTCCCAATGCCCGGTGGAATAGCCGTTCCAGGTCGGGTTCGGGTCCTCGGGGAGCGGGCGTCCGTCGAGGAAGACCTCGCGATACGCCGCGTTGAACTCGTGCAGCATGACCATCAGATCCGGCGTCTGCACGATCTTGATGTGCTGCGGCAGCGTCCACGCGCGCGGGAAATTCGGCGGCATGCAGTGCATGTGCGGATCGTGCAGCCCGCCGTCGCGTTGGCGCTCCGTCATCCGCTCGCGAGACCACTCGGTATAAGGCAAACCGCCCTCGAGACCGAAGCCGATATTGATCTGCTCGCGCGCCATGCGCTCTTCCTGGATGCAGTCGCTCCCGTCGCACATGTCTCTCGCCGGAACGTTCGCGAACCAGATCCCGGAGAAATCCGGCTTGCCGTCGGCCGTGCGCGGCGCGGGCGCGCCCATATCCGGCGTGCCGTCGTCGAGGCGCGGAATGCCCGGCGTCGGATAGCCGAGCCACTGCGCGAGCGTTGCCCCGGAATATATGCAGAGCAGAAGCAGTACGGCTCTCGTCGCCTTCGCGCGGCCCGTCGTTGCGTCATGCGGCCGCCGGCGGAGAAAGGAGGAAACCGTTCGCGAAGAAGCCTTGATGCTCATAGCCACCGTGTCGGATGCCGAAGCGCGCTTCGACGATGCTGCCGTGAGCGGCATCGTCCGACGATCGGGCGCGCTCTCGATGCGCGCAAGGTAGGCAACGGCACCGGCGTTGTCCAGCGCAGCAGCGCACCGACAGGCATTCATTCAGAAGGCAGAAGCCCGCCGGCGCTCCGCCTCGGCATCCACGCCTGTCCGCCAAGCTTCGAGCAACGCGTAGAGACGTCTCGCGTCGGCCTGGCTCGTTCTCGTGAGATCGTTGCGCTCCGCAGGGTCTTCGCGCACGTTGAACACGAAGAAGGTCTGCTCGCCCTGCTGGATCAGCTTCAGATCGCCGCTCCGCACGGCGGCGGCATCGCCCGCGCGCCAAAAGAGGGTGCGCTCGACGACCGGGGCGGCCCCGGTGACGATCGGCATCAGATCGATGCCCTCCGGCGTATACCCCTCGGGCAGCGCGGCGCCGGCGAGCGCGAGGATCGTCGCCGTGAAATCCATCGTGATCCCGACCTGGTCCGTCACCTGGCCGGCCGAAATCACACCCGGCCAACGCATGATCGCCGGCACGCGGATGCCCCCTTCCCACAGCGAGAACTTGCGGTTCGACAGCGGTGCATTGCGCGACAGCCACTCGCCGCCGTTGTCGTTCGTGAAGATCACGAGCGTATCCTCGGCTAGCCCGGCCTCGTCGAGAGCGCCGAGCACCTCGCCGATCGCGCGGTCGACATGCTCGAGCATCGCGACGTAGTCCGCGCGCGTGCCGGCGCCTTCCTCCCACGGCTGCAAGTGGGCGGCATTGCGGGCCGCGACCGAAGGCCGGCCCGGCGGCTGGTACGGCCAGTGCGGCGCGTTGTACTGGATCGACAGAAAGAACGGGCGGCCGCGCCGCTCCCGGATATAGCGCACGGCTCTCGCCGTGATCATGTCCGTGAGATAGCCCTCTTCCGTCACGGCCTCGCCCCGCTCCCACAGATCGAGCTCGCCGTCGCTGTTCGTGTGCCGGTAGTAGTCGACGAACCCGGCCTTGAAGCCGAAGAAGTAGTCGAAACCGTGCGCCTCGGGGCTCTGATCCGGCGCGTAGCCTAGATGCCACTTGCCGATCAGCGCGGTGTCGTAGCCCGCGGTCTTCAGCAGCCGAGGCAACGAATTCCCCTCGGCGGTCAGCCCCCGACCCTCGGCCCGCGGCGCCGTCGGCAGCGGAAACTCGATGCCGTAGCGCTGCTGATATCGGCCGCTGATGAGCCCGACGCGCGTCGGCGTGCAGGTCGGGCCGTTCGAGTAGAAGCTCGTGAAGCGCACGCCGTCATGCGCGAGCCGGTCCAGCACCGGGGTACGCACGTCCGGGGCGCCGTAGCTGCCGAAATCGCCGTAACCCGCATCGTCGGTCATGACGAAGACGATATTCGGACGCACGGGCTGCGCCTGTGCCACCGCACAAGCAAGGAGCGAGAATATCCAGACGGCGATTCGGCTCATTCGGCGCTTCCTTCTCGTCGTTCTCGTCGACCCGACAACAATGGGCTTCGATAGCACGCCTCCTCCCGGCCGCATCCGCTTGCCACCGCGCGCGCTCGAGTGATTATAGTTCTTTCTCAGAGATGTTCCGGCCGCCGATACCGCAGGAGCCGCCGCATCATGCGCTCGACCCTCGATAGCCTTTCTCAGGATCTGCGTCTCGCCGCCCGGCGATTGAGGCGGGCACCGGGCTTCGCCGCGGTCTCGGCGCTGCTGATCGCCGTCGCGCTCGCAGGCAACGTCGTGATCTTCGGCCTCGTCGACCGCCTGCTGCTCCGGCCGCTGCCCGCGGTACGGGATCCGGGCAGCCTCGTGCAGCTCTTTCAGATCCGTCCGGACATTCCCGACCAGGAGTATTTCTCCGGCGCGCTTCGGGAACTGATCGCGACCGACTCGACGACGCTGACCGACGTGATCGGCGAGCTCGAGGTCACGGCCTCCCTCGAACGGGAAGGCATCGCGCACCGCGTCGACGTCGGTGTCGTCAGCGCAAACTATTTCGACGCGCTCGGCGTCGAGGCCGCGCTCGGGCGCACCCTCGAGCCCGACGACGACGTGCCCGGCCGCCGGTTCGCGGTGCTTTCGTATTCCGCATGGATCCGGCATTTCGGCAAAACCCCGTCGGTAGTCGGCCGAACGATCAGGCTCGCGGGCTTCCCGTACGAGATCGTCGGCGTCCTTCCCGAAGGCTTCTACGGCACGAGCATCGACGGCGGACCGGACGTTCGGGTCCTGCTCGCGAACCGCGCGGATTTCGGGCAAGGACCGAACCTTCTCGATTCGAGCGTCACGAAGATCATCGCGCGAGTGCGCCCGGAAGCATCGCTCGACAAGGCACGCGCGGAAACCGAGGTCCTCTGGTCGCTGCATCGGGAGGCGTTCCTCGCCGGCGGCGGCACCGTCAGCCCGTTCGACCGGGAGCTGTCCGTCGAGCTCCGCTCGATCTCGACCGGCACGTCCCGCGTGCGCGATCAGTTTCACCGGACGCTGCTCGTGCTGTTCGGGAGCGCGGGGCTCGTGTTCGCGATGGTCTGCCTGAACGTCGGCGGCCTGCTCCTCGCACGCACGGTGCGCTCGAGCCGCGACACCGCGGTTCGCGCGGCTCTCGGCGCGACGCCGCGCCGGATCGCTCGCGAGTGGTCGATCGAGAGCCTGCTGATCGCCGCGATCGGCGGCATCGCGGCGCTGCTGCTGTCGGCCATGGCGATGCCGGCGCTCGCCCGATGGCTATCGCCGCTGGTCGGCTTCGCGACGTTCGGCATACGGCCGACGCTCGATCTCTCGCTGGACTGGCGCGTCGCCGGATTCGGCCTGCTCGCGATGCTCGCGGCCGGCGTCGCGTCCGCGGTCGTTCCGGCTCTCTCGGCGCGGAAGGACCTCTACCGAAACTTGAAAGCCGCGGCCGACGACCGCCGGACCCATCGGATCCAAGCCGCAATCTGCGTCGTGCAGATCGCGGTCAGCACCGTTCTGCTGCTCGGCTGCGGGCTGCTCGGCCGCACGCTCGCGAACCTTCACGCCGTCGACGCCGGTTTCGACCGGGACCGCCTCGTGCGTTTCGCTTTCGAGCCCGGGCTCGCAGGTCAAGACGGCCGGGCGGCGGCCGCGTTTCAACGCCGCCTGCTCGACGAGATCGCCGCGCTTCCCGGCGTCGAGGGCGCCGCGATCACGGCGACGCCGGTCATGCAGGGCATCGGCGTCGTCATGGTCGTCGCACCGCCGGGCCGGCCCGCGACCGAAGGCTCGTGGAACACGAGCGTGAACATGGTCTCCGCAAGCTACTTCGATACCGTCGGCCTCACGCTCGTGTCGGGAACGGCGTTCGACGACCGCCCGGTCGGGCCGGACGAGCCTCGGCCCGTGGTCGTCAACGAAGCTTTCGCCCGACGATTCTTCGGCGACGATGTCGCGGTCGGGCGCGTCTTCGACACGGGCGCCGAGTTCGAGACGCCGACGTACCGGATCGTCGGCGTCGTCTCGAATGCCAGTTACCGCTCGCTGCGCGAGTCCGATCCGCCGATCTTCTACTTGAACCCGCTGAGCGGGGAGCCGGCGAATGCCGGCGCGTTCAGCCTGCTCGTCCGCGCGGCCAGCCCAGAGGCGATCCTTCAGCCCGTCCGAGCCGCTGCGCGCTCGATCGATCCGACCGTGCCGATCGTCGAGACCGTGACGATGGCGAACGAGGTCGGCCGTTCCCTTTGGCGAGAACGGCTCGCGACCGCGCTGATCGGCGCGTTCGCCGCGGTCGGCCTTGCCGTATCGGCGATCGGCCTCTACGCGATACTCGCGTTCTACGTCGCATCGAGGCGAAGAGAGATTGGTTTGCGCGGCGCGCTCGGCGCGCGCCGGCTCGACATCCTTCGGCTGATCGCACGGCGAATGGCGCTGGTTCTCCCGCTCGGGCTGCTGGCCGGCACCGCGGCGCACGTCGCTCTAGGACGGCGGCTGACGAGCCTGCTGTACGACGTCACGCTGTTCGACCCGGCCGTCGCCGCCGGCGCCGGCGCCGCGCTTCTCGCCGCAGCCGTGCTCGCCGGGGTCGTGCCGACGGTGCGCGCGCTCTGCGTCGATCCCGCGAGCACGCTTCGCGACGAATAGCGCTCGCCGGTTCGCCGCGGCGCTTCGGTTTTCCCTTGATGGTTCAGGGAGATAACCGCCGGCTATACTGTTCCTTTCGTTGCGTTGTAGCGCGCAAGGCGGAGCGGCCGTGAATCAGACCAAGATCCTTCTCGATGAATCCGATATCCCGACGCATTGGTACAACGTCATTGCCGACATGCCGAATCCGCCCGCGCCGCCGCTCGGGCCGGACGGCAAGCCGGTCGAGCCCCAGGCGCTCGCTGCGATCTTTCCCGAAGCGGTGATCGAGCAGGAGGTCTCGGCCGAGCGCTGGATTCCGATCCCGGAGCCGGTGCGCGAGGTCTATCGCCTATGGCGCCCGAGCCCCATGTTCCGCGCGCATCGCCTCGAGGCCGCGCTCGGGACGCCGGCGAAGATCTTTTATAAGTACGAGGGCGCGAGCCCGGCCGGCTCGCACAAGCCGAACACCGCGGTCGCGCAGGCGTACTACAACCGCGAGGCCGGCATCCGCCGCCTCACGACCGAGACCGGCGCCGGGCAGTGGGGCTCGTCGCTCGCGCTCGCCGGGCGGATGTTCGATCTCGACGTGCGCGTCTACATGGTCAAGATCAGCTACGAGCAGAAGCCGTATCGCCGCTCGATGATGCAGGCGTGGGGCGCGGAAGTGCTCGCGAGCCCGACGGACGTCACCGAGGCCGGCCGCAAGGTCCTCGCGGCCGACCCGGCGAGCGCCGGCTCGCTCGGCATCGCGATCTCCGAGGCGGTCGAGGAGGCCGCGGGGCGCAAGGATACGAACTACGCGCTCGGCTCCGTGCTGAATCACGTGCTGCTGCATCAGACCGTGATCGGTCTCGAGGCGAAGAAGCAGCTACAGAAGGCCGGCGTCTATCCGGACGTCGTGATCGCCTCGTGCGGCGGCGGATCGAACTTCGGCGGCATCGCGTTCCCGTTCCTCGCCGACAAGGCGGCCGGGAAGCAGGTGCGGCTCGTCGCGGTCGAGCCGACGTCGTGCCCGACACTGACGAAGGGCGTCTACGCGTACGACTTCGGCGACGTCGCGGGCTATACGCCGCTGATGAAGATGTACACGCTCGGCCACGACTTCGTCCCGCCCGGCATCCACGCCGGCGGCTTGCGCTATCACGGCGACTCGCCGCTCGTCTCGCAGCTCTATCACGAGAAGCTGATCGACGCGGTCGCCGTGCCGCAGCTCGCGACGTTCGAAGCGGGTGTCGAGTTCGCGCGCACCGAAGGCATCATCCCCGCGCCCGAGTCGGCGCACTCGATCCGCGTCGCGATCGACGAGGCGCTCGCGGCGAAGGAGGCCAACGAGCCGCGCGTGATCCTGTTCAATTTGTCGGGGCACGGTCACTTCGACATGGCGGCGTACGACAAGTACTTCGCCGGCGAGCTCGAGAACTTCGACTACCCGGACGCGGCGATCGCGGAATCGATGAAGAAGCTGCCGAAGGTCGCCGGCTGACGCCATCCGTTTCCGCAGGCACGGCGCGCTTCGTCGTCGCGGCGAGGCGCGCCGTCTCTTCGCCGCATCGGCCCCGCAGCGGGCGATCGCGCGATACTCGCGGTCGCCCGTGCGTGCCCCGCTCGGCGTCAGCGATCGCGAGGCGTCAGCGTCTTCGCGAACGCCGGCTGCGGCTGCTCGATCTCCTCGCTCAGCCACTGCTCGAGCTTGTCGAACGCGGCGTCGGGCGTATCGGCGTACTCGAAGAGCTCGAGATCCTCGTCCGCGATCATGCCGTAACGCGCGAGCGCCTCGAAATCGACGATCTCGCGCCAGAAGCTTTCGCCGTACAGCAGCACGGGGATGCGCCGCGAGAGCTTGCGCGTCTGCGAGAGCATCAGGATCTCGCAGACTTCGTCGAGCGTGCCGTACCCGCCGGGAAAGGCCACCATCGCGCACGCGCGGTGCGCGAACCACAGCTTGCGCATGAAGAAGTAGTGAAACTCGAAGCCAAGACCGGGCGAGATATACGGATTCGGCCGCTGCTCGTGAGGCAAGCCGATATTGAGCCCGATCGTCCGTCCGCCCGCGTCCGCCGCGCCGCGATTCGCGGCCTCCATGATCCCGCCTCCTCCGCCGGTGCAGACGACGAACGGCACGGGATCGCGCTGCAGCGATAGCGACCACTCGGTCAGGCGGCGCGCGAGCTCTCGCGCTTCCGCGTAGTAGCGGCCTAGCGGCCCGTCCTCGCGAAGCCGCGCGGAGCCGAAGAACACGACCGTCTCCTCGACCCCTTCGCGCCGGAACGCATGCAGCGGCTGAAGATATTCCGCTAGGATCCGCAGCGGCCGGCCGTCATCGCTGTCGAGAAACGCTTGATCGCGATACGCGAGGATCGGATTCGAACGGGTCGTGCTCATGGGCTCACCGTGTCGAGAGAGGATGGACGAGTGTTGGGGTGCGAAACCGAGCATTATCGCTTCGATCACGGTGCCGGGCACGCGCTCCTCCGGGGCACGCTCGATGCCCGCGGCACGGCACCGGCGGCGCTTTCGCGGCCGCGCCGGAAGCGCTCTAATGTCGAGGCCGAAGCTGCACCGAGCGGAACCGATGCATATCCGACCCGTGACCCGCGCCGACCGCGACGAATGGCTGCGCATGCGGTCGGCGCTGTATCCCGGCAGCGCGCCCGAGGAGATCGACGAGTGGTTCGACCATGCCGATCGGGGCACGCTGCTCGTCGGCGTCGCGGTCCTCGTCGCGGACCGGGGCGACGGCCGCCTCGCCGGGTTCGTCGAGATCGGCTTGCGCAATTACGCCGAAGGCTGCGTCACGACGCCGGTCGCGTTCCTCGAGGGCTGGTACGTCGATCCCGACGTGCGCCGGCAGGGGCTCGGCGCGCGCCTCGTGCGGGCGGCCGAGGACTGGGCGAGAGCGAGGGAGATCAAGGAGATCGCGAGCGATACGGCCCTCGACAATGACGTGAGCCTCCGTGCGCATCTCGCGCTCGGCTTCGAGGAGGTCGAGCGGCAGATCTGCTTCCGCAAGACGCTATAGCGGCGTCTCGACCGCTCTTCAATCACGGCGACTTCGTTTATGCTCGAAGCCGCAGAACCAGCCCGCGTGGGGAGATGAAGCCGATGAAGAACAAGCTCCGGACTGTCGCACTGGGTGTCGTCTCGCTCTGGCTCGCGGCCGCGTGCGCGAACGCCGCGCGCTACCCCGAAGGCTATGCCGACGACCGCGCCGCGATCATGGACCTCCAGGCTCGCTACGTGCTCGCGCTGGACTATTTCGATGCGGACGGCTATGCGGACGTGTTCGCCGAGGACGGCGTGCTCGACTGGGCGCGCGGCAAGGTCGAAGGCCGCGAAGCGATCCGCGAGTTCATGGCGAGCCGCACGTACGATTTCACGCGCGACGCCGCCCCGATGGAGACGCCCGACGGTCGGGAGTGGCCGTCGACGGTCCGCCACCTGATCACGAACCAGGTCATCGAGGTCGAGGGCGACACAGCGCGCGCGATCACGTACTGGATCCAGTTCAACAACAACGCCGATCGCGCGAAGGTCGAATGGATGCTGTTCGGCACGTGGTACGACGAGTTCGTGAAGATCGACGGCGAGTGGCTCTTCAGCCTGCACAGAATCTTCAACGAAGGCATTCCGCACCGGTTCACGGCCGGGCAGGAGAATCCGGCGAAGCTGCTCTTGAAGAACCCCTGATCCGGAGCCGCCTCGAAAGGGAGCCCCCACTCGGCCTTCCTGAGCGCCGGCACCGCTTTCGTGAGATTCGCGGATTTCCCGCATCTTTTTCTCGGAAGCGGATCAAGACACTAGCCGACGGCACGAGGCTTGCAAGGCTTCCGATGATGGAACCCAAGCATGCCGTCGGCATCCCGCTCGAGCGCTTGGCGAAGTGGGACCCCGATATCGAGGAGCATCTCCGTTGCACGGAGAACGGCCTGTTCGAGCAGGTGCTCGGCGAGGTCGTCGCGGCCCTCGACGACGGGGGCGCCGAGTACGTGCTGATGGGCGGCATCGCGTCGACCGGGCTCGGCCGGCCGCGCTGGACGCACGATATCGACGTCTTCGTCCGTCCGACCGGGGCCGACCGCGCGCTCGACGCGCTCGCGGCCGCCGGCTTCGAGACCGAGCGCACGGACCCCGCATGGCTATTCAAGGGCTTCAAGCACGGCGTGCTCGTCGACGTGATCTTCCATTCGACGGGCGGCTTCTATCTCGATGACGAGATGCTCGCCCGCTCCGTCGAGCGGCAGTTTCTCGGCCATCGCTTGCGGCTGATCGCGCCCGAGGATCTGCTCGTGATCAAGGCCGCGGTGCACGACGAGCACGGACCGCGGCATTGGCACGACGCGCTCGGCGTGATCGGCGTCAACGATCTCGACTGGGACTACCTGCTCCGGCGTGCCCGGCGCGCGCCGCGGCGCGTCTTGAGCCTGCTCGTGTACGCGCACTCGCTCGACATCAACGTCCCGAATCACGTCGTGCGCGAGCTCTACCGGCAGATCTACGAGAGTTGACGGATCTCGAGTCGAGCGCGATGGAGCCCAAGCACCTGGTAGGCCGCATCCGCGAAGCGCTCGCGACGGACCCGCGCACGAACGTGCTCGACATCACGATCAAGGTATCGGGCGGCAAGGCCTTCATCATCGGCGAGGTGAGCTCCGAAGAGCGCAAGCTAGCGGCGAGAGAAGTCGTCGGCGAGGTGCTGCCCCCAGATATCGAGCTAATCGACGAGCTATGGATCGCGAAGTACGACGAGCCGGGGAAACCGGAGACGCTGGGCTAGTCCGCATCGCCGCGGTCGGCGATGTGCACGTCGGGCTCGACATGCGGGGCGAGCTGCGCCGGAGCTTCGCCGCGCTCGACGAGCATGCCGACGTGCTGCTGATCGCCGGAGACCTGACGCAGCACGGGTCGCGCGACGAGGGCAAGCTGCTCGCCGAGGAGATCGCCGACGTCCGCGTGCCGACGATCGCCGTGCTCGGCAACCACGACTACCACCAGGATGCGCAGGACGCGATCCGCGCCGACCTCGAGCGCGTCGGCGTCACCGTGCTCGAAGGCGAGAACGTCGTGCTCGAGCTCGCCGGCCGGCGCGTCGGCATCGCCGGCGTCAAAGGCTTCGGCGGCGGTTTCGCCGGGGCATGCGGCTCGGAGTTCGGCGAGCTCGAGATGAAGGCGTTCATTCGTCATACGAAGGACACGGCGCGTCAACTGCTGCACGCGCTGAAGGGCATGGAGTGCGATATCCGCGTCGCGCTGACCCATTACGCGCCGACGAAAGACACGCTGCTCGGCGAGAAGCTCGAGATCTACCCGTTTCTCGGCTCGCACCTCCTCGGCGAGGCGATCGATGAGGCCGACTGCGATCTCGCGCTGCACGGCCACGCTCACCACGGCGCCGAGCGCGGCATCACGCCGGGCGGCGTGCCGGTGCGTAACGTCGCGAAGCCGCTGATCCGGAGCGCTTATCAGCTCTACTCGATACGCGCGCGGGCCGGCGCGGCGAGGAGCCGGGCCGCGCTCGGCGAGAACGCTCTGACGTCGACGCCCGCCTGATCCCGCAACCGTCCCGGCCCCGGGCCGTTGCGCCGCGAACGCGACGCCGCCCCGTCCCCGGCGTGCCGACAAGAGAAAAGTTCAAGTTCCGGATGCCCCCGCCCTCGGTTTTGGGGGTACTCTTATGCCGGTCGGCGGACCCAGCCAGACGAGACAGAAGGGGGATTTTGGACATGCCGCGAATTCGACGGATCCGGAAACTCGCGCCCGCAGCCGCGGCGCTGCTGGCCTCGGCGGCCGTATCGGCGGCAGAGCGCGAGCCGCCGGTTCTCACCGGCGTCTGGACGGGCTACACCGGAACCGCCCGCACCTCCGGTTTCGGCGGGCCGCAACGCAATCTGCCGCTGACCGAGGAGGGCCGGCGCCGGGTCGAGGAGTATCAGAAGCTCATCGGCCCCGAGCGGCTGAACGGCGGCGCGCACTGCGCCGACTACGGCGTGCCGGCGATGATGGGGCTGCCCGGGTTCTATCCGATCGAGTTCATCCAAACACCCGATCAGCTCACGATCATCTACGAAGTCAACAACGAGGTGCGCCGAATCTATATCGGCGACCGCCAGGTGCCGCCGGAGCTGCGCCTGCCGAGCCGCGCGGGCTATTCGGAAGGTCACTGGGAAGGCGGCGTGCTCGTCGTCAAGACGACCGACCTGCTGGACGGCTTGGACCAGTCGGTGCCGTACAGCGAAGAGGCCGTGATCGACGAGCGCTTCTCGCTGTCCGAGGACGCGAACGGGACGACGGTCCTGACGTATCAAGCGACGATCACGGACCCGATCTACTATACGGAGCCGGTTCGCATCGAGCACAAGTACGAGCCGTACGACGGTTTCATCATCCCGTACGGGTGCCAGGACGAGCTCTGGTACGAGCTCCTCGATATGCGGCGCGCCCAGCTCGAGGCGGGCGAGCCCCTCACGGCCCGGATGAGCGACGTCTACAAGGCTCGCGAAGCTAAGGAATGATTCTGCGCGGCGCACGTCGAGCCGTTCGCGCACAGCAACCGGAGGAGAGCTCCATGTCGAAGGCATTGAAGAGGATCGTCACCGCGCTCGGGGCGTCCGCGCTCGCATTGTGCGGATTCGCCGCGACGGCACACCATTCCGCGGCGCAGTTCAACTTACGCGAGCCCGTGACCGTCGAGGGCACGATCAAGCAGTTCAACGTCACGAACCCGCACACGATCGCGGTCGTCGAGATCACGGACGACGCGCGCGGCACGCGCGACGTTGAATTCGAAGGGCATAGCGCGAGCCACTTCTATCGCTCGGGCTACACGCGCGGGTTGGCGAAACCGGGCGACACGATCGTGCTCGTGTACGGACCGCGCCACGACGGAGAAGACGGCGGCTATATTCTCGGCTTCACGGTCAACGGCAAGACGGTCCAGTTCGGCAGCCGATCGCCCGAGACCGGGTCCGAGTAAGCTGCCGGAACGCTGCCCTTTGGGACGATCTTGCGGCGGCGGGGGGCGCGCGACGTCGCGCTAGCCGCCGCCCGGCCGGAATCTCGGATACGGCTTCGGCTCGACGATCAGCCGGCTCAGGAACAGATCGACCGACCGCGCCATCAGATCGACCGCGTCGAGCTCGGTGTTGTCGAACACGTGATCCGCGCCCTGGATCAGCGTCAACGCCGAAGGCACGCCGTGCTCCTTCAGGCCGCGGAAGAACTCGATGCTCGACGACACCGGAATCGTCCCGTCCTCGGTGCCGTGGATCAGGATCGTCGGCGCGAAGCGCTCGCCGATATAGGCCGCCGGCGATGCCGCCTCGATCGCGTCGGCGAGCTCGGCCTCGGATAGCCCCGGAGCGAACAGTCCCCGCGCCATCTCGCCGCTCGTCGCCGGATAGACGGCGACGCACGCCTGAACGTCGGAGCTGACGCCCGCGTTGCCGCCGTCGCCTTCGAACTCGGCGACGCCGTTCGTGCCGGCCGCGAGCAGCGCGAGCATGCCGCCGGCCGAGTAGCCGGCGATCACGATCTTGTCCGCGTCGACGTCGATGCGGCCGGCGTTCGCCCGCGTCCAGCGGATCGCGGCCTTCGTGTCGTGAAGCTGCGCGGGCCACGGCGCCTCGCTTTGCAGCCGATACGTGCCGGAGACGTTCGTATAGCCGAGCTTCGCGAGCGCAGCGATGTTGTTGACGACGTACTGCGCGGCCTTGTTGCCGGTGCGGAAGCCGCCGCCGAAAAGATGGACGATCGCGGTCCGCTTCGGCGTCACGCCGTCCGCGGGCCGATAGACGTCGAGCAAGAGCTCCTTGTCGCCGCCCTTGCCGAAGACGATATCGCGCTCGACGCGCAGATCGCCCGCGCCGCGCGGCGCGCCGGTCTGCGCGCGCACGCCAGCCGAGACCGTCGCGAGCGCCGAAGCGGCCGCCGTCGCCGCGGCCGTCTGCATCAAGGTGCGCCTGGTCAGCTCTGCCATGTTCTCCCCCAGAATTGATCCGCTTTCGCAGTCTAACCAGAGACGGATCGACCCCTCAAATCGCTCGCTCGGCGCAGGGCGGCGCGTCGGCGGCCGGTGCCGAAGGCGCTCCCCGCGCCGCCGGCCGATGCAGTAAAGTGACGCGGGCGGCGCCCGTCCGATCGCCGGCCGCCGGGGGAGCAAAGCATGAGATTGATCCTGACCGAGAGCCGGCCGCTGCGACTGTTCTCGTTCACCGTGCTCTATATCGCGCAGGGCCTGCCGTTCGGCCTCGTGTCGTACGCGCTGCCCGCGTATCTCGCCGAGCAAGGCGCCTCGGCCGGGGCGATCGGCTCGTTCATCGGCATCGCGTCGCTGCCGTGGAGCTTCAAGCTGCTCGCGGGCCCGCTGATGGACCGCTTCTCGTATCTCGCGATGGGTCGGCGAAGGCCGTGGGTCATCATCTCGCAGCTTTGCCTCGTGCTGACCGGCATCGCGTTCGCGTTCTTTCCCGACGGGCTCGAGAACCTCGCGGTGCTGACGGCGCTCTGCTTCCTGCTGAACGCGTTCGCCGCGACGCAGGACGTCGCCGTCGACGGCATGGCGATCGACGTGCTGCCGCAAGAGGAGCACGGCCGCGCGAATGCGTTCATGGCGTTTGGGCAGGTGCTCGGCATCAGCGGCTCGACGACGATCAGCGCGTTCACCGTGCTCCACTTCGGCATGGCCGGCATCGCGGCGATGCTGATGCTCGGTTTCGGCCTGATCCTGTTGTGGTGCGTGCTTGTGCGGGAGCGCCACAGCGAGAAGGTCCTGCCATGGACCGAGGGCCGGCCGACGCAGCGCTCGCTCGATCTGCGCGCGGCGAGCTGGAGGGAGATCGCGGCGAATCTCGCGAAAGCGCTGTTCTTGCCGGCGAGCCTCTCGATGCTCGGCGTCGCGTTCCTGTTCCGCTTCGCGGACGGCTTCTGGATCACGGTCGCGCCGGTCGTCGTCGTGCAGGAGCTCGGGCTTGCGAGCACGGTCTACTCGTCGTGGACGGCCGCCGCGAGCTTCGTCGCCGCGGTCGCGGGCCTCGCCGTCGGGCTTTGGATCGACAAGCGCGGCGCGAAGCTCTTGTACGGCTCGGCACTGCTCGCGTACGGGCTCCTCGCGGTCGGAGTCGGGCTCGCCGAGTCGGCTTGGCCGTCGCCCGCGTTCCTCGTGACCGTGCTGTTCCTGCAAGCGTTCGTCTACCAAGGCGTCTTCGTGAGCTTCATCGCGACGAGCATGAGCCTTTGCTGGACGAAGGTCGCGGCGACGCAGTTCGCGATCTATATGGCCTGGGCGAACCTCGGCCGCTCGTTCGGCGCCGGCGCGATGAGCGGCCTCGAGGATCGCTTGAGCTTCGACGAGATGTTCTTCCTGATCGGGATTGCGTTCTTCGTCGCCGTCGCGCTCGTGTGGCTCGCGAACCTGAACGCGCACCGCGAGCGCATCGCGGCGCTCGAAGGCGAAGACGCGGGCACGCTGACGCCGGAGTTCGCTCCGCGCTGACCGCGACCTCCGCCGCCGGCTTATTTGACGACGAACGTCACCTCGCCAACGTCGGCGATCGGCACGCCGTCCCGCAGCACGCGCGCCGCGACGCGGTGCTCGCCGCGCCGCACCGGCCAAAGGCGCGACGGCCCGTCGCCGACGTGCGTCTCGCCGTCGATCGTCCACTCGACGCGATCGCCCGGCTCGACGCCGTCGAGACGCAGCTCGAACGCCTGCGCGTCCTCGGGCAGACGCGGATCGTACGCGAGCCGGAGGCCCGGCGTCGGCTGGCGGAAGCGGATCCGCGCGAAGCCCGCATCGTCGGCGCCGCCGCCGTCGATGCGCGCCTCGGCGGCCTCGGCGGATTTCGCCGCGAGCCCGGCCGCATCGGCCGGCACGATCCACTCCTGCCGCTCGACGCACCCGTCCCCCGGCGTGCCGGGGCTCGGCACGCAGACCGTGTGCCGCGCGAGCTTCGGGCTCACGTAGAGCGGCCGGCTCGGCGTGCGGCGCGCGAGCTCCGCGAATACCGCGCGCAGCACGAGCGCGGGCCCCGTCGAGCCGGTGACGCCGTCGGTCGGCCGATGATCGAGATCGCCGATCCAGACGCCGGCGACGTAACGATGGTCGAAGCCGACGGCCCACGCGTCGCGGTAGTCGCTCGACGTGCCGGTCTTCACCGCGGTCTGCACCGGGAACGCGAGCACGCTGTCGCGGCCGAACTCGAGCGCGCGGGCCTCGGCGTCCGAAAGGATATCCGCAACGATCGATGCCGCCTCCGGGGAGAAGACCGGCCGGGCCGCCGCGGGCGTCGGATCGTCGCGCAGCACGCGGAGCGGCCGATACACGCCGCCGCGCGCGAGCGCGGCATACGCCTCGACGAGCTCGAGCAGCGAGACCTCGCCGTTGCCGAGCGCGAGCCCGTCGCCGTAGAAATCCGGATGCTCGATCAGCGAGTCGAAGCCGAGCGCGCGCAGCGTGTCGAGATAGCGTGCCGCGCCGACGCGCTGCAGCACCTTCACCGCCGGAATGTTCAGCGAATTGCCGAGCGCGTCGCGCAGCGTCACCGGGCCGTAGAAGCGCCCGCTGTAGTTGCGGTAGCTGTGGAGGCCCCCCGGCATCATCTCCGTCAGCGGCGCGTCGACGACGATATCCGCGGCGCCGAGCCCGCTGTCGAACGCGAGCGCGTAAAGCAGCGGCTTCAGCGCCGAGCCCGGCTGGCGCGGCGTCAGCACCGTGTCGATATGCGTCGCCGGCGTCTCCGAGCCGCCGCCGGCGACGACCCACGCGAGCACCTCGCCGGTCGCGTGATCGGCGACGAGCACGGCGCCGTGCGCCGCGCCGCGAACCGACAGGTGCTCGATGCGCCGATCGAGCAGCCGTTGCACGGTCGACTGGAGCCGCGCATCGAGCGTGCTCGCGACCGTCGGCCGGTCGAGCCCGAGCCGCTCCGCCTCGCGGCGCGCATGGCGAACGAAATGGGGCGCGAAGACCGCAAGCCGCGGCGGCGCTGCCTCGAGCGGCGTATCGAGCACGCGCTCGCGCTCGGCCGGATCGAGCAGATCGAGCTCGATCAGGCGGTCCGCGAGCCGCGCGACGGCCGCGTCCGCCGCATGCGCGTTGCGCAGCGGATCGAGGCGCGAAGGCGCGCGGACGAGCACCGCGAGCGTCAGCATCTCCCGGCGGCTCAACGTATCGAGGTCGCGCGCGAAATAGTGCCGCGCCGCTTGCACGACGCCGCGGCGATTCGATGCGTACGGCACCTGGTTCAGATAGAACTCGAGAATCTCGGCTTTCGAGAAGCGCCGCTCGAGCCGCATCGCGTCGAAGCCCTCGACCCAGCGGCTCCAGATCGTACGCGGCCGCGGATGGATCATCCGCACGACCTGCTCGGTGATCGTGCTCGCGCCGCGAACCGTATCGAGGTGCGCGACGTTCGTCGCGAGCGCGGCGAGCCGCGCGAGCCAGTCGACGCCGCGATGCGTGTAGAAGCGCCGATCCTCGGCGGCGACGAACGCCTCGCGCAGGAAGCGTGGAATCTCGTGGAGCGCGGCGCGATCGTGCACGTTCCACTCGCCGGCATAGCTCGTGTTGAGCGGCTCGCCGCGGCGATCGACGATGCGCACCGGCAGGGTCCGCGCGGGCGCCGCCGCGTCATCTGCGCGCACAGCCGGCAAGTCGAGCGTCGGCGGCAGCGGCGCGAGCGAACCGATCGTCGCGGCGGCGAGCGCAAGCGCCGCGAACGCGAACGGCGCGAGCACGGCGACGGCGATGCGCCGCCGCGTCATCGCGGCCGAGGACCTCACAGCGGCCGCGGACGAAGCGGCTCGCCGATCGGGCATTCGAGCGCCGGCCGATCCCAGCCGCCGAGCTCCGCGGCGGCGCGGTACGTGCTCTCGAGAAACGACATCAGCAGCGCTTCCGGATCCGTGGATTCGCGCACGTCATCATAGCGCAGCACGAACTCGCCGAGCGGCTCGGCATAGAACGCTTGCGCGGGCGCGGCACGCACCGTCCCGAAGCCCGGCGGCTCGGGATACGCGTACGAGTAGAACGCCGGATAGTCGACCCCTCCCCCTCCGGGCCAGAACCCCGCCGACGAAACCTCGTGGCTATACGCCTCGCGCGTCACGGCATCCGGCAAGCTCGGGAAGCCGCCCGGATGAAGCGGCGCGCGCCGCCCCGAGAAACGCGTCACCGCGAGATCGAGCGCGCCCCAGAACAGATGCACCGGGCTCACCTTGCCGACGAACCCGCTGCGGAAGCGCTTGAAGATCGGATCGATGAGGATCAGCGCCTGATGGAAGCGCGCGACTGCGTCGGCGTCGTACGGACGCGGCTCGCGATCCTCGGCGAAAGGCACGGGGTCCGGTATCTCGCTCGGCCGCCCGTGCACCTTCGGCGTGCCGCCGAGCGCCTGCACGAGCTCGAGGAAGCGGCCGTGAAACTCGGCGACCGTCGTCGGCCCGAGGTCGAAACGCTCGATGCGGCCGCTCGACGCGGCGCCGACGACGGCGTGGTCGACGAGATCGAGCTCGATCTCGATGCCTCCCGGGCCGTCCGGGATCGTCGACGTCGTCAGCCCTCGCGGCGTGACGTAGAACGTCGCATGCCACGAATGGTTCACCCACGGCGTGCACGCGAGCCGGTACTTGCCGACGATCTGCAGATGCAGGTGGAGCGCGGAGCACGTGTCGCGCCACGAAGGAAAGTCGAGCTCGGGCCAGGTTGCCGTCATCGTCGCCTCGCGTCGATGCCGCCGCGACCGCCCCGGCGGGCCTCGCCCTAGAATGCGCTTCCCGCTGTGCGAATGCCAGCACGTGCGATCCGCAGGTCTCGCGAGGGGTTCGCGGACGGCGGTCTCGGCCGCAGCGCTCGTCCTCGGGTTGACTCGAGGCCTGCTTACGGGAAGTAATGTCGGCGCAACGATTCGGAGGCGGCCCGGCCGCAACGGAGGATTCCGAATGAGCGACTCGGCCGCCCGCAGCGCCGCGACGACCAACAGCCGCGAGCCCGCGCTCGCGCGACGCATCGGGCTCGCGAGCCTCATCGTCTTCGGCGTCGGCGATATGGTCGGCGCCGGCATCTACGGCACGATCGGCGTCGCTGCGGCGAGCCTCGGCAACGCCGTCTGGCTCGCGTTCGTCGGCTCGATGATCGCGGCGATGCTGACCGGCCTTTCGTATGCGTCGCTCGCATCGCGCCTGCCCCGCGCCGGCGGCGCCTCGCATATCGTGTATCGTGCGTATCGGCTCCGCTGGCTCGCGTACGTCGTCGGGCTCGCGGTCGTCGCGTCGGGGCTGACGTCGATGGCGACGAGCAGCAACGTGTTCGCCGCGAACCTTGCGGTATTCCTCGAGCGGATTCCGGTGATCGGCGCGCTGCCGGCGCCGGCGCTCGTGTTCGGTTTCATCGGCGTCGTCGCGCTGATCAATTTCATCGGCATTCGGGAGTCGATCTGGGCGAACTGGATCTGCACGCTGATCGAGGTCGCGGGGCTGCTGTTCGTCGTCGCGGCGGGGATGCGCTACTGGGGGAACGTCGACTACTTCGAGACGCCGGCCGCTGAAGCCGGGCTCGATGCCGGGCTCGACCTCTCCTTGATCGCGTCCGGCGCCGTGCTGACGTTTTTCGCGTTCATCGGCTTCGAGGACATGCTGAACGTCGCCGAGGAGGTCAAACGGCCGGAGCGGACGATGCCGCTCGGCATCGTCTCGGCGCTGTCGATCACCGCGATCATCTATATCGCGGTCGCGATCACGGCGGTCTCGGTCGTCGACTATCGCGATCTCGGCAACGTCGAGCTCGGAGCGCCGCTGCAGCAGATCACCGCGCGTGCCTCGCCCTGGCTCCCGGGATGGGTGTTCGGCTTCGTGACGTTGTTCGCGGTCGCGAA
>CAYMAF010000013.1:0-32872 GCA_964388365.1 uncultured Gammaproteobacteria bacterium
TACTGCCAGGACAACGAGACGAGCTGGATCGACTGGGAGGCGATCGACGACGACGGCCTCGCGCTCAGGGACTTCGTTCGCCGCGTGATCGAGCTCCGCCAGTCGGAGCCCCTCCTACATCGCCATAGCTTTCGCGACGGCATGATCATTCGCTGGCTCGGGCCGTCGGGACGCGACATGGATCCCGAAGCCTGGGACGACCCGGAGACGCGCTCGATCGGTCTGATGCTGTCCCGCGGCGAGGAATCGGCCTACGCCGACGAGCCGACGCTAGCGCGGCTTCTGCTGCTGTTCAACGCACACCACGCCGATGTCGTGTTCACGCTGCCCGATGCGGAGGAATCCGCCGGCTGGCGGATCCTACTCGACACCGCGGCCGACGGCGAGCCGACGCCGTCGGACGAGCCCCTCGCCGGGGGCACCGAGCTCAACGTCGCCGGCCGCTCGATGGTCGTGCTCGGCATTGCGGATCCCGCCGATACCCCCGAAGCCGTCACGGCTCGGGCGGAGATGAGCCGGTCGGGCGCTTAACGGCGGCCAGAAGCCGGCGCAGCGCGCCGAGATCGACCGGCTTGACGAGATGATCGTCGAAGCCCGCTTCGCGGGCCCGCATCACGTCCTCCCGCCGTCCCCATCCCGTCAACGCGACGAGCAAAGCGTCGCGCGACGGGAACTCCGCACGCAGCCGCCTCGCGACCTCGTAGCCGCTCATACCCGGCAAACCGATATCGAGCAGCACGACCTCCGGCTCGAAGCGAGCGTACGCGGCCAACGCCTTAGGCCCGGTCGCCGCAACGCGCACGTCGGCGCCGTTCGCCTCGAGCAGCATCCGCAGCGTCTCGGCGGTGTCCTCGTGGTCCTCGACGACCAGGATCCGCCGCCCGCCGATCGAGCCGACCTCGGCCGGCTGCGCCTCCTGCCGGCCGTCGTCGGGCGGCGCGAGCGGCAGCCGAACGATGAACGTGCTCCCCTTCCCCTCGCCCTCGCTATAGGCCTCGATCGTGCCGCCGTGCATCTCGGCGAGCTGTCTCGCGAGGGCCAGCCCGATGCCGAGTCCCGCAACGCCCGACTGCTCTTCGCCGCCGACCCGGCTGAAGATCGTGAACAGACGCGGCAGCGCATCGGGGGCGATGCCGATACCGGTATCCGTGATCGCGATCTCCACGCGTTCGCCGACGCGTCTGGCGACGAGCGTGATGCGTCCCGGCTCTCGCGTATAGCGCGCCGCGTTGTTCAGCAGATTCGTAAAGATCTGCGTGAGCCGCATCGGATCGCCGTCGAGCCACAGCTCCTCCTCGGGAAGATTCGTCTCGAGCTCGTGGCCTGCGCGTGTGATCAGCGACCGCGTCGTCTCGATCGCGCCGTCGAGCACGTCGCCGAGCGCGACGCGCTGCGTGCGCATGTCGTACGTGCCGAGCCGAATCCGCGAGGTTTCGTAGAGATCGCTCGCGAGCCGGACGAGGTGCTCGACCTGGCGCTCGACGATATCGACGATCCCCTCCGGCGGCGCTCCCCCAGTGCCGCGCAGCAAATCGACGCTGCTGCGCAGCGACGCGAGCGGATTCCTGAGCTCGTGCGCGAGCGTCGCGAGGAACTCGTCCTTGTTCTGGTCGGCCTCGCGCAGCGCCTGCTCGAGGCGCTTGTGCTCGGTGATGTCCATGATCGTCATCAACGCGCGCCCCGGCTGACCGTCGGGCCGCGGCCCGGCGATCGTCATCGAAAGCTCGCGGCGCTCGCCGCCGAGCGTGCATGCGGCGGTGTCGATTCGCGCGAGCGGCTGGCGCGTCGCGACGGCGACCAGCTTCTCGGCGAAGGCTTGCCACGTCTCCGGGAGGAACAGGCGCTGCAGCGATTCGGCGAGCTGTTGCTTGTCCCGTGCGCCGAAAAGCCGCACGGTCGCCTCGTTCACGTCGGTCACGCGGACCTGCCGCAACGCACGCCGCAAGACCTCGGGCCGCCGGTCGAGATAGCGCTTCAGCTCCTCGGGCCCGTCCGCGCCGATCTCCTCGAGCATCGGCAGCACGGGCGTGAAGTCTTCCTCCCAGATCGACACGTCGACGCTGTCGAAAATATGCCGATAGCGCGACTCGCTCTCCTGAAGGGCGGCTCGTCCTTTCACCTGCTCCGTGACGTCGCTCGCGACGATGACGAGCCGCGCCCCGTCTCCGGTATCGTCGAGCCGTGCGCCGATGAACGTGAAGTGCATGTCCTCGAGCCGTCCGCCGCGCTCGAGCCTCACGACGACCTCGCGGCCGACCTCCGGCTCGCCGGTCTCGAGCACATGGTCGAGCCGCTCGGCGAACGCCGCAAGCTCCGGCAGCGCGTCGAACAGCGGCTTGCCGACGGCCGCGCGGCCTCCGGAAACCGCGACCGCGGCGGCGTTCGCGAGCTCGAGCACGTAGCCGTCGCCGCGGACCATGATGATCGGGATCGGCGCGTGCTCGATCAGCCGCGTCAAGTCCGCGCAGCGCCGCTCGAGGCGGCGGCGCGCTCGCTCGAGCGCCTGCTCGCGGCGCACCTGGTCCTCGCGCGCCCGCGCGAGCGCGGCGCCGGTGCCGATCCGTTCCGCGGCCGCCTCGAGGAAGTCGAGGTAATCGTCGTCGGCTTCGAGCCTCGGGCTGAGCCCCGCGATCAGGAAGCCTTGGATATCGCCCTCCGGCAGAACGAGCGGGCACACGAGCGCGTCGGACCAGCGGATCGGCGCCTTGAGCTCGGCCGCATGCGCGAGCGGCCAAGGCGGATCCGGCGCCGCGGGCTCGATCATCACCGGCACGCGGCGGCTCTCCGGCATGATGCCGGCCGTGCCCGCGAGGCGTGCGAGCCCGCCGGCGCCGTCGGTCCGGTACAGGATCGCGTAGCGCAGATCCGCCGGGTTGCGCTCGAGCGACGCGATCGCGGCGGCCCAAGCTTCCTGCTCGTCGGCGGCGCGCGCCATCCGGGCGTCGATCTCGTTGAGCGTCTCCCGGCGCCGGGCCGCCTGCACTCTCGGCGTCGTCTCGACCGCCGAGCACAGCACGCCCACGACCGCGCCGCCGCCCAATACCGGGCTCGCGATGATTTCGAAGTAGCGCTCCTCGATCGCATCGCCGGAATCGAGCATCAGCAACCGATCCGTCAGGCATCGGGGACAGCCCGATAGCGAAACGCTTTCGACCGCCGCGCCCGCCGTTTCCCAGAGCTCGACGCTCGCCTCGCGTGCGCGCTTGCCGAGAGCGTCGGGATGCGCCTTGCCGAGCAGCGGAATCGCCGCATCGTTGTAGATCAGAAGCGCCTCCGGGCCCCATACGAGCCACGTCGGCTCCGGCGCGTCGAGGCAGACATTGACCGCGCCGAGCAGCTCGGCGGGCCAGCTTCGCGGAGAGCCGAGCTCGCTTCGAGCCCGGCGCCGCAGCAGCTCGCGGACCTCGCCGGGGCCGGTCAGCAACCTACGGCGAAGCTCGTCGGGCTGGAATACCGCGTCGCGGCCATCGTCGAAGCGGCTGCCCGATCGAGTCAGCAAAGCGCGTGCACCGGCAAACCATTTTTGCATTGAACAATAATACGCATTATGGAAGCTTCGAGGAGCGCGGCTCGGCCCGCCCGAGCCGCCGCGGATCGTCATGCGCGAGCGCGCACGAGCAACGCGACCGGGAATCGCCGCAGCAGATCCTCGAGCCTCGCTTCGCCCCCTCCGAGCTCGTCCCCCGTCAGCACGTTGTGCCAACGGCCCGCGGGCAGCTCGAGCGCGGTCTGCTGCCAATCGCCGGCAAGCTTCAGCGGCCAGCGCGGCACGACGGCGACCGCCTCGCTGCCGCGCTCGAACGCCACGACATGATGTTTTCGTGGGCCGCTCGCGGGCAGCGGCCGATACGCACCGTCGGCAAACGCGGTCCCGTGCTCGCGGCGCGCCCGCAGTCCTTGTCGAATCAGCCAGAGCTTCGGCAGACCTTCGTCCGCACGGGCGACGATCGATTCGATCGACAGACCGTCGAGCTCGCCGAGAAGCCGCGCGCGAAGGCCGTAATCCACCGGGCGCCGATTGTCCGGGTCGACGAGAGAGAGATCCCAAAGCTCGGTGCCGCGGTAGAAGTCCGGCACGCCTGGGCAAGCGAGCTTCAGCAGCACGAACGCGAGCGAGTTGATCCGCCCCGCCGGGACGAGCGGCTCGACGAACCGCTCGAGGTCGTCGACGAAGCCGCGATCGGACAGCACGGCGTCGACGAAGCCCGACAAGGCCTCCTCGTAAGCCGCATTCGGCCGATTCCACGTCGTGTGCAGCTTCGCTTCGCGAACGGCCTTCAGCATATAGGCGTTCGCGCGCACGGAGTCGATCGGCCATGCGCCGACCAGCGTCTGATACAGCAAGTATTCGGTATCGCGATCGGGCCGATCGGCGTGCCGATAGCGGTCGTTGCGGAGCATCCAGCGCCGCACGGACTCGGCCCAGCGGTCCGGAATCTCCGCGAGGAGCACGAGCCGCATCCGCACGTCCTCGGAGCGTTTCGTATCGTGCGTCGACGTCGCGAGCAGAGTACGCGGACGACGCACGGCGATACGCTCTGCCCAAGCGTGGAGCTCGTCCGCGGCGTGGCCGAACCGATCCGGCGCGCCTCCGACCTCGTTCAGCGCGACGAGGCGGTTGTAACGATAGAACGCGGTGTCCTCGACGCCCTTCGCCATCGCGGGCCCGGTCAGCTGCTGAAAGCGCATCGCGAGCTCGGTCTCGAGCACGCCCCCGACCTCGAGCAGCAGCACATCCCGCAGGAAATCGAGCAGGTCGTCGTCGATATCGTCGCGGTTCCGCTTCGCGCGCTCGATCGCCTCCTCGACGCGGCGCGCATCGTCCGGCGAAACCTTCTCCGCAGCCGGCCGAACGTAGGTCCGATAGACCGGGAAGCACGCGATCGTCTCCTTCAGCGCCTCGCGCAGCGCGTCGCGGGTGTAGTCGCGATACCGCCGATGCCGCGCGCAGACCTCCTCGAGCAGGCCGGTCAGCCGATTCACATCGCTGCCGAGAAGATCATGCAGCACCTGATGCTTCGTCTCGCGGACGAGCGACGCGTAGTCGACGTCCGTGCCGGTTACCGTGCGATACAGCTCCGTCAGCGGCCGTTCGCCGTCGGGGTCGACGAGCAACGAGCCGGCGATGTGGATGAACTCGTAGCCGGTCGTGCCGGCGATCGGCCAATCCTCCGGCAGCTCCTCCCCGGGCTCGAGAATCTTCTCGACGAGCGTCCACGCGGAGGGGCACGCGGCGTGCAGCCGTTCGAGATACTCGAGAGGGTCGTACAGGCCGTCGATATGATCGATGCGAACGCCGTCGAGGACGCCGGAGTCGAGCCACTCGAGCACGCGTGCGTGGAGATCGCGAAAGACCTCTTCGCGCTCGGTCCGCATGCCGATCAACGTGTCTATGTTGAAGAACCGCCGATAGCCGAGATCGCGGCTCGCGATGCGCCAGTACGCGAGCCGGTAATGCTGCCGCTCGACGACCGCGTCGACCATGTCCGGGTCGTCATTCGCTCGCGCGATCGCGCGCTCGACGGCGTTCGCTGCGGCGGGATCGATGCCGGTAACGCCGAGCAGCACGTCGACGGAGCCCGGCGCGGTCGGAAACAGGTGCTCGTGATAGCGGATGCGGAGCGCGCCGGCATGCCGTTCGAGCCGGATCTTTCCCGCCTCGAGCTCGCGGCCGTAATGGTCGCCGAGCACCGGCAACAGCACGACGTTCTGCGCACGCTCGTCCTCGGCGGCCCAGTCGACGTCGAAGTAGCGGGCATAGCGGCTCGCCGGACCGTGCTCGAGCACGTCCCACCACCACGGGTTCTCGCGCACGATCGCGGTGTGGTTCGGCACGATATCGAGGAGCTGCCCGAGCCCGTGCGCGACGAGCGCTGCGCACAATCTCCCGTGCGCGGCCTCGCCGCCGAGCTCGTCGTTGACGCGGGTCGGATCCGCGACGTCGTAGCCATGCTCGCTTCCGGGCGCCGCCTGCATATACGGCGAGCAATAAAGATGGCTGATCCCGAGCTCCGCGAGATACGGCGCGAGCCCGGCCGCAGCGTCGAGATCGAACTCCGCGTTGAGCTGAACTCGATACGTCGCGATCGGCCGAGCGGCCGGACCACGTCCCCCGAGCTCGGACTGCCGGATACTCATGCCCCTGCGCCGGCCGGTACGCGCCGGAACAGGAAGGGACGATTCTCGATTTCGCAATCGAGACCAAAACGCGGATCATCGACGGGACGAAACCGTGGCGCCGTGACCGCGGCATCTCTTGAGCGCATCAATGCAGTTGATCGAACGCAGGCAGGATCGCCAGCGCGAATTTGCAATCGTCATGCCATGGCGGCGACCGGCGCGTGCCGCAGCCGAAGAGAAGTTGCGTGCTGAGAAGCTTCCCGTACACGCGCCGATCGCACGAAGGGGGCGCGAGCTCTCGCCAGCGCCGCTCCAGCTCGCCGAGCCGCACCAAAAATCCGCAGGCCGCGCCGCCGTGTGTCAGAGAATGTGCAGGCTCAGCCACTCGGCCGTGACCGCAGGCTTCGCCTCGCCTTCGATCTCGATCGTCACACCGAGCTTGAGCAGCATCTGCCCGGGCTTACGCTCGACGGCCTCGAGGAGCTCCGCCCGGCCGCGGATACGCTTGCCGACCCGAAGCGGTGCAGGGAAACGAACTTTATCGAAGCCGTAATTGAGGAGCATGCGGGTACCGGCGAGCTTCGGCACGAGGCCGATGCAAAGCGGCACGATCAGCGACAGCGTGAGCAATCCGTGAGCGATCGTTCCGCCGAAAGGCGTCTCGCCGGCGCGCGCCGGGTCGACATGGATGAACTGATGATCCTCGGTGACGTCGGCGAACGCGTCGACCCGGCGCTGGTCGACGAGCATCCAGTCCGATACGCCGAGCGCCTGGCCGACGAGCGAGCCGAGCTCCACGCGGCCGATCTCGCGGTTGGGATCGAAGCCCATCTGCAGTCTTCTCCGGGCCGTGCCGCCCACTAGCCTACCACGCGCCGGCGGGCGCGGAACGTTTGCGTTTTTCGCGTCGGCATGGCGGAATAGGCGCGCCGGGGCCCCCGCCTCTCGCCGCAGGCGGCCCGGCTCATGCACGCATGCACCGAAGGCTCGGCTCGCCCGCCTATCGACCGCAATGGAAACGCTTCGATGTCCGCACCGCGAATAGGTTTCGTCAGCCTCGGCTGTCCGAAAGCGCTCGTCGATTCCGAGCGCATCCTGAGCCGGCTGCGCGCAGAGGGCTACGAGACGGCGGCCGACTATGCCGGCGCCGACGTCGTCGTCGTCAACACGTGCGGCTTCATCGACACCGCGCGCGAGGAATCGCTCGATGCGATCGGCGAAGCGCTCGCCGAGAACGGGCGGGTCATCGTCACCGGCTGCCTAGGCGTGCACGCGGACCTGATCCGCGCACGCCATCCGAACGTGCTCGCGGTCACCGGACCGCATCGCTACGAGGACGTGATCGCCGCGGTGCACGACGCGTGCCCGCCGCCGCACGCGCCTTACGCCGATCTGATCCCGCCGCAAGGCATCCGGCTCACGCCGCGGCATTACGCGTACGTGAAGATCTCGGAAGGCTGCAATCATCGCTGCACCTTCTGCATCATCCCGAGCTTGCGCGGCCGGCTCGCGAGCCGGGCCGGCGCGGACGTGCTCGACGAGGCGGAACGGCTCGTCCGCGCCGGCGTCCGCGAGCTGCTCGTGATCTCGCAGGACACGAGCGCGTACGGCGCGGATCTGAAGTACGCGCCGTTCGAGTGGCGGGGCCGCACGCTGCGCATGCGCCTGACCGATCTCGCCGACGCGCTCGGCGAGCTCGGCGCATGGATCCGGCTACACTATGTCTATCCGTATCCCCACGTCGACGAGCTGATCCCGCTGATGACCGAAGGTAAGCTACTCCCGTATCTAGACATCCCGTTCCAGCATGCGAGCCCGCGCGTGCTGAAAGCGATGCGGCGGCCGGCCGCGAACGAGCAGACGCTCGAGCGGATCCGCGCGTGGCGCGACGCGGTGCCCGCGCTCACCCTGCGCTCGTCGTTCATCGTCGGCTTCCCCGGGGAGACGGACGCGGACTTCGAGTATCTTCTCGAGTGGCTCGACGAGGCGGAGCTCGACCGGGTCGGCTGCTTCCGCTACGAGGCTGTCGAAGGGGCGGCCTCGAATGCCCTGCCGGATCCGGTTCCGGAGCCCGTCATCGAGGAGCGCTGGCACCGGCTGATGGCCGCGCAGCAGGCGATCAGCGCCCGACGCCTCGCGCGCCTCGTCGGCACGCGAATCGACGCGATCGTCGACCGCGTCGAGGCCGATCGGATCGTCGCACGCTCGAAGGGCGACGCGCCCGAGATCGACGGCAACGTGTTCCTGCCGCCGACCGCGGGCCTCGGCCCCGGAGCGATCGTCGAGGTCGAGGTCGAAACGTCCGACGAGTACGACCTTTACGCGACGCCCGTCGTCGACGACGTGAGGGCCGCCTCGTGAGCGCGCTGGTCCGCCCGTTCCGCGCGCTTCGCCCGCGGCCCGAGCACGCGTCCGCCGTCGCGGCACCGCCGTACGACGTCGTCGATACGGACGAGGCGCGTGCGCTCGCCGAAGGCAAGCCGCTGTCGTTCCTGCATGTCTCGCGGCCCGAGATCGATCTGCCGTCCGGCACCGATCCGCATTCCGATCCCGTGTACGCGCAGGGCGCCGCCAATCTCGCCCGGCTCGTCGATTCCGGCGTGCTCGTCCGCGACGACACACCGTCGTTCTACGTGTATCGGATGTCGCTCGACGGTCACGCGCAGACCGGCATCGCGTGCGCCGCGTCGGTGCGCGCGTACGAGGAGAATCGCATCCGCAAGCACGAGCTAACGCGGCCGGACAAGGAGAACGACCGGGTGCGCCATATCGAGGCGCTGAACGCGCAGACCGGCCCGGTGCTGCTCGCGTACCGTTCGAACGAGCGCCTGCGCGAGCTGCTCGCGGAGGCGTCGAGCGGCGCGCCGCTATTCGACGCCGACGGGCCGCAGAACGTGCGGCATTCGATCTGGCGCGTATCGGATCGGGCGGCCGTCGCCGAGCTCGAGCGCGAGCTGAACGCGCTCGGCCAGCTCTACATCGCCGACGGCCATCACCGCTCGGCGGCCGCGGCTCGCGTCGCGCGGGCACGGCGGCAGGACGGCGGCCGCGGCGACGCGAGCCACGAGCATTTCCTCGCGGTCGCGTTCCCGCACGACGAGATGCGCATCCTCGACTACAACCGAGCGATCGCGGATCTCAACGGCATGACTGCCGCGGAGCTCGTCGAGCGGCTCGGCGCGGAGTTCCAGGTGCGCCCCGCGGAGCACCCGGTCAAGCCGGCCGCGCGGCGTACGTTCGGCATGTATCTCGACGGGACTTGGTATGCGCTCGCGCTGAAATCCGGCGCGCTGCCCGCCGATCCAGTCGGCCGGCTCGACGTCAGCCTGCTGCAGGCGCGCGTCATCGATCCGCTGCTCGGCATCGCCGATCCGCGCACCGACGCGCGTATCGCGTTCGTCGGCGGCGTCCGCGGACTCGGCGAGCTCGAGCGTCTCGTCGACTCGGGCCGGGCCGCGGTCGCGTTCGCGCTCCATCCGACGAGCATGGAGGAGCTGATGGACGTCGCCGACGCCGAGCGGCTGATGCCGCCGAAGTCGACGTGGTTCGAGCCGAAGCTCGCCGACGGGCTGCTGTCGCACGTGCTCGACTGACCGCGGCGGCTGGCGCCGTTCTTGCATCGCCCTCGCGTCTTCGAAGCTCGCGAGGGTGCGGCATGTTGAAATTCCTCGGCGGAACGATCGGCGTGATCTTCCTGATCGGCTTGCTCGTCGTCATCGGTCTCCTCGCGCTGATCTTTTGAGCGTCTCTCGGGCACGAGACCGAGGGTTCGCTCTGCGGAGCGTCTCCCGCAACGTTCGCGTCGTCATCCAGCTGGCCGTGAGCCTCGGCCTGCTGGCACTGCTCGTCTCGCAGGTCGACTGGACGCGAAGCCTGCCGCTCATCAAACGCGCGGACCCGTGGCTGCTGCTCGCGCTGCTCGGCGTCTACGGCGCCGATCGCGTGCTGATGGCGTTGAAGTGGCGGCAGCTCCTGCGGGTGCTCGATCCGCGTCTCGGCCCGATCGGTGCCGTGCGGGTCTACTACGAGAGCAGCTTCGTCGGCTTTGCGATGCCGCTCGGCGGGCTCGGCCCCGACCTCGTTCGCTACGTGCGCTTGCTGAAGCTCGGCATCGCTCCCCACGTGACGCTCGTGTCGATGGTCATGGAAAGGCTCGTCGGCCTAGTCGCGACGCTCGCGCTCACGGCCGTCGGGCTCGCCGTCCTCGCCGCGCTCGCGAAAGGCTCCGCGCTCGGGGATTTCGCGCTCGTCGCATCGGCCGGAGCGCTGATCGCGTCCGCAGCGGCGGCCGGCACGGTGTTCCTCCCGCTCGCGGCACAGGCCGGCGAGCGGCTCGTCAGGCGGTTCCGCCGCGCGGCCGACAAGGCCGCGAAGCACGTCGACGCCGTGCGGGCGTTCGCGGCGCGCCGCCGACTGCTCGCCGCGAACCTCGGCCTTGCGCTGCTCGAGCAGACGACGCCGGTGTGGACGTACTGGATCGGCTCGCGGGCGCTCGACACGCCGCTGTCGCTCGCCGCATGCCTCGCCGTCGCGCCGGTCACGGTCATGATTCAACGCATGCCGATCTCTTATGCGGGCCTCGGCTTGCGCGAAGGCAGCGCCGCGGCGCTGCTCGTCGCGCTCGGTTACGACTACTCCGAGGTGCTGGTCGTGCTGATGACGCTCTTCGTCGTGTTCGTCGTGTCGCTGCTGCCCGGCGCGGTGATCTTCAAGCGTAGCCCTCGGCTCGCCGACCCGCCGCCTGCCTACCCCTCGGCCCGCTCGCTGAGGCGGCCGCGGCGCTCGCGTTCGCCGCTCGACAGCAACGGTCGCACGAGCCGCCAATAGGCCGCGAGGACCGCGCTCAGCATCGCGACGGCGCGCATCGCCGTGCCGTGGCCATTCGAGTGCTCGGGACGGACGTACAGCGGGCCCGCGAACAGCACGTCCTTGTCCGGCACGCGGCGCAGCGCCTGGATCTCGCGTCGCCTCTGAAGCGACGACGGCAGCGTGACGATCGCGTCGAGCGTCCCGGCGACGTATAGATGCGGCATGCGTTTCAGCGTCAGAAAAATAGCCTGCACGGCCTCGTAGAGCGCGAGCGCCGGCGCGATCAGCAGTAGCGTTCGAGCCTCGTAGTGCGTCAGCAGATATCGCCAACGGTTGCCAACCTGGCCGCGCGCTCGATACGCGCGCGTGCCGTCGAACGGCTTGTACTCGTGCAGGCAGACCGCGGTCGGCACGTACAGGCAGCGGAAGCCCGCGAGAAGAAGCCGTTGGTGCAGCTCGACGTCGTCGCCCCACGCGAGCCGATAGCCCTCGTCGAAACCGCCGACGACGGCGAGCTTGCGGCGATCGAGCAGAACGATGCCTCCGCCGATCGCCGGACGCGGCTCGGTGCGGCCGTCGAACGGCTCGTGCCGATGCGGCGCGATCGTCGCGCCGGCATAGTGAACCCGGCCGCCGGCCATATAGACCGTATCGGGCGCCTCGGCGTACATCATCCGCGGCAGGCATAGCGCGACACGGCTGTCGGCACCCATCGCACGGATCAGCTCCGCAAGACAGTCGGGCTCGAAGACGATGTCGTTATCGGTCACGAGCACCTTGTCCACAGCCGCTCGCGCAAGCCCGATATTTCTCAGCCTGTTGACGTTCTTCGTATTGCGCAGCTCCCGGCGGATCTCGACGTCGGGAAATTGCCGCGCGATCGCTTCGGGGCTGCCGTCGGTCGAGCCGTCGTCGACGACGACGATCGAGACCTCGACGCCGCGCTGGCGCAGCAGCGAGTCGATCGTATCGAGGACCGTCCTCGCGCCGTTGTAATTCACGACCACTACCGAGACCATCTCGCGACGTCGCTCCTCGGCAACGCTTTGCACGGGCCTTTCGGATTCGGAACAATGCATCAGTAAGCGCAGCCTCCCGAGGTGGCTCGACGATGCAAAGCACGTGCCACCCTGGCCCGAAACTTGTATGACCTCTTGTCGCACGCCGAGCGACGGACCGCTCGAAAAAGCGCCTTGGAGGACAATGACTTGAGCAGGAAGATTCTCGTCACAGGAGCGACGGGCTTCATTGGCCAGGCATTGACTCGAAAGCTCATTCAGCGGCGCGAGGACGTGCGCGTCCTCGTCCGCGATCCGGCGAAGCTCGTCGCGCTCGATCTCCCCGTCACAGACGTGGTCTGCGGCGACATCACCGACCCCGAAAGCGTCGATCGAGCCACTCGGGGCGTTGACGTGGTGTATGCGATCGCGGGCACGTTTCGGGAGCCCGGCCTCTCCGATGCCCGATATCGCGAGGTCAACGTCGAGTCGGTGCGGACGATGCACGACGCGGCGAGACGCAACGGCGTCCGGCGCATCGTGCACTGCAGCACGTGCGGAATTCACGGCAGCATCAACGGCTCGCCGGCCGACGAGACTCATCCGGTCAAGCCGGTCGGCATCTACGAGCAAACGAAGGCGGACGGCGAGCGCCTCGCGCTCGAGCTCGGCGCGGCCAACGGCGTCGAGGTTACCGCGCTGCGGCCGACACCGGTGTATGGTCCCGGCGACACCCGCCTGCTGAAGCTGTTCAAGCTCGCGAGCCGCCGGCCGATGGTCACGATCGGCGACGGCAAGGCCGGCTATCACCTCGTCTATATCGAAGACCTGACTGATGCGTTCATCCTCGCGGCGTCGGAGCCCGCCGCGGCGGGCGAGGCCTTCCTGATCGGCGGGCCCGAGATCCCGTCTCTGAACGAGATCTTCGAGGTCGTGGCGTCGTTGAACGGCAACGGTGAGAAGCCCGGCGTGGTCCGCCTCCCCGCGCGGCCGATGTGGCTCGCGGGCTGGCTGTGCGAAGCGATGTGCCGCCCACTCGGCGTCGATCCGCCGATCCATCGACGCCGGATCGAGTTCTTCACGAACAATCGCGCGTATCGCATCGACAAGGCTCGATCCTTGCTCGGCTATTCACCCAAGGTCGGCGTCGAGGACGGCTTGCGCCGCACCGCGAACTGGTACCGGAGCCAGGGGCTGCTCTGAATCGACCGGCACCGGCGGCTGCGTCATCGCGCGACGCCGGCCGCCGCGCCGTGTGCGCGCGCCGCGGACGGCCCCGAAGCGGATACCGCCGCGCGCGCCGGCACGCGCCCCGCGGCCCGCCGGACGAGGTGCGCGCGCCGTGCGACGAATCCGGCGTAGAACATGAACGGGAACATGACCTCGTTCATCATCAGCACGGAGTTGTAGACCATGCACATCGCGACGAGGACGACGAGCGCCCCCCAGCATTGACCGATCGCCGCGTCCGGGGAGCCGACCCTTGCGAGCGTCACCGCATCCTTGAACATCGCGAAGAACAGCAGCGCGTACACTGCGACACCGGCGAAGCCCATGTTCCACAAGAGCAACGTGATCTGCGTGAACCACACTCGGTACTTGTTGTAGTAATGCGCATACTCCCCTTCGAAACCCGGCAGCTTCGACGGCGACACGTTACCGATGCCGAGGCCGAACGCCGCGCGAAGCGGCGTCTCCGAGATCGCTCGCGCGGCGATCTGCATGCTGTCGATCCTCCCGACGCGCGGGTCGCCTTCGACCGCGCCGCGGTACATGTAGTCCTGGACGCGCCCCTCGAGCCAGAAGGATTCGAGCGAAGTGCCCGATGCGCGGTTGACGATCAGAGCGTTGTACGTCGCGACGAAGGCCACGCCGCAAACGGCGAAGATCGCAACGATCGGGACGAGCCGCCGAATCGGCTGCTCGGATCTGCGCATCAGCACGATCGGCGCGAACATCGCGACCGGCAGCATCACGACCGTCGCTTTAGTCTCGTTCACGGCCGTCGGGACGAGCATCAGCCCGGTGCAGATCAAGTACGGCAGGAGACCGAGCCGCTTGCGCAGATACAGCACGGTCAGGAGCGCGACGCCCGAGATCATGACCATGCTGAGAACGCCCGAGTCCGTCACGGTCCCCGTCACGACGTCACCGGTATGCATCTTGTGCGCGAACTGCCAAAACCTCTGGTAGACGGCGAGAGGCACTTGGATCGCGAGCAGCGCGATCAGCACTGCGATCTGCTTGCGGATCTGGCGGCAGCCGAACGGATACGCGGCGCCGAGCAGCAGCAGCGGCAGCGCCGGAAGGTAGGCTCGAAGCCCGGACACGAGCGGCCCAGCGGGCACGCCTTGAGCGACGGCGCCCATCGCCATGGTCAGCAGCAGCGCAGCGATGAAAAGAAGATATTTCCCGTCGAGCTCGACGCGCTTGCCGACGATCAGCCGCGCGATCACGACGAGCAGCACGATGCCGCTCAGGAGCTCCGGCAGCAGCACGAAGTACAGGCTGACGACGCTCACCTTCTTCGCGAGGAACGACGCGAGAAAGCACGCAATGAACGTTGCGATGACGAGCGCGTTGATCACCGTCCGGTCTCCATCTCCGCGAACAGCCGGGCGTAGAGCTCGAGCAGCTTCGGAGCCTGATGATCCCACGAGAGCTCGTGCTCGATCCGCGCTCGGCCGATCGCGCCCATCTCGGTCCGCCGCGTCGGGTCGTCGAGGAGCTCGACGATCTTGTCTGCGAAGTCGCGCGGGTCGTTCGGCCGGGCATACAGCGACGCGCCGGCCGCGGAGACGCGGCCCTCGGTCAGATCGAACTGCACGATCGGCTTGCCGAGCGCCATGTACTCCATGACCTTGTTCATCGTCGATTTGTCGTTCATCTCGTTGACCGCGTCGGGGTTCACGCAGACGTCAGCGGTGTTCAGCACCTCGAGCAGCGCGTCGTCCGGCAGCCGGCCGGTGAAGGTCACGTGACCGTCGATCCCGAGCTCGTGCGCGAGCCTCTTGAGCTTCTCCAGCTCCGTGCCGCCGCCGACGAGCGTGAAATGCACGTCGTCGCGGCCGGCATCCCGCACGACGTGCTTCGCGGCGCAGAGGAGCATGTCAACGCCCTCCTGCTTGCCGATCACGCCGACGTAGCCGACGAGGTAACGCTTCCCGAATCGCCACTTCGGCACCGGCGGCATGACCCGCATCCGGCGCAGCGACGGCCCGCTCCTGACGACGGCGACGTCCGCGGGGTCCTTCCCGCCTCGCTCGACCGCGATGCGGCGGTACGAATCGTTCGTCGCGATCGCGCGGTCCGCGATGCGGTAGGTCGCCCGCTCGAGGGCGAGCAACAGCCGATACGGCAAGCCGCGCTTCCTGAATTTCGCCTCGTAGAGCTCCGGATTGATGTCGTGGTGGTCGAAGACGAACTTCTTGCCGAAGAGCTTGAACGGCAGCGCAACGAGGAAGATGAGATCCGGCGGATTACACGCATGGATGACGTCGACGCCCCGCGTCGACGCAATGCGGACCGCGAGCGCGAGCTCGAAGAGCAGCGCGAGGGCATACTCTGCCGCGTAGCCGAGCGGTCCTTCCGCCTCGAAAGGCAGCGGATGCCTGTACACGTGCACGCCTTGCAGCACCTCGTAGCTCTTCGTGTACTCGCCTCGCTTCGGCGAGATGATCGACACTTCGTAGCCGGCCGCCTCGAGCGTCGTCGCCTCCTGCCAGACGCGCCGATCGAACGGAACCGGCAAGTTCTCGACGATGATCAGCACCCGCCTGCGGCGGCTTACCAGCAAATGCCTTGATAATTCGCTCGTTCCCATGACCCGCCGCCCGTCCTTGTGCGCACGAGATCAAGAATGATCGTCTCTCGAGGGGCCCTGCGGAGCAGCTCCGCGAACTCCGGCTCCGCGGTGCCGACGATCACGACCTCCGAGCTGTCGAGCAGAACGTCCGGATCGTCGACCATCAGCCTCTCGATATGCGGAATATGCCGAAGAACGTATTCTCGGTTCGCGCCGATCAGCTTCGCCATGCTGACGTTGCGGTCATAGATCGAAAGCTCGTAGCCCTTGCCGATGAGCCGCTCGATCAGCCCGACGAGCGGGCTTTCGCGAAGATCGTCGGTGCCCGCCTTGAAGCTCATGCCGAGCACGCCGATGCGCCGACGGCCGTGTTTCTGCAGCATCTCGAACGCCCTCGAGATCTGCAGCTCATTGCTCGGCAAGATCGCTGAAAGCACCGGGGTCTCGAGATCCCGCGAGCGCGCGTAGTACGTCAGCGCGCGCACGTCCTTCGGCAGGCACGATCCGCCGAACGCGAAGCCCGGCTTGAGGTAGCACGGGGAAAGATTGAGCTTCGTATCTCGGCAGAAGATCTCCATCACCTCGTGGCTGTCGACGCCGCAGATGTTGCAGATGTTGCCGATCTCGTTCGCGAACGCGACCTTGAGCGCGTGCCATGCGTTGTCGACGTACTTCACCATCTCAGCCGTCGCGAGATCGGTGCGGAATTTCGGCCCGGGCAGCCGGGCATACAGCCGCGCGAGCACGTCGCCGCTTCGCTCGTCGAGCTCGCCGATGATCGTCTTCGGCGGATCCTCGAAATCTTTGACGGCGCTGCCTTCACGCAGGAACTCGGGGTTGTAGCAGACGCCGAAATCGACGCCCGGCGTCTTCCCGGAGACCGCCGCGAGCGCGGGGATGACGGTGTCGCGCATCGAGCCCGGCAGCATCGTGCTGCGGACCGCGACGAGCCGCCATTCGGAAACGGCCGCGAGCCCGGCTCCGATATCGCGGCAGACCCGGTCGACGTACTCGAGGCTCAGGCTGCCATTGCCGTTTCCGGGCGTGCCGACGCAGACGAGCGAGAGATCGGACTCCGCGACCGCCTCCGCCGCGCCGACGGTCGCATGCAGACGTCCGGCGCGCACCGCGTCGCGGAGAATGTCGGCAAGGCCGGCCTCGACGATCGGGCTTCCACCGTCGTTCACGAGATCGACCTTGCTTCGATTCGTGTCGACGCCGATCACTCGATGCCCGTCTCGCGCGAGGCACGCGGCCGAAACGACGCCGACATATCCCAATCCGAATACCGCGATTCTCATTCGGGCTCCCGGCACCTCGGCTATGCGCTGCATCGCGCTCGTTCACGCGCTCGCCACGGTTGCCGCTTCCGCGGCTCGCATGTAACGATGCTCCGGTGTCGCAAGCGGAACCGCACAAAACACTCGTTGCTCACCTGCTAGGGCGTGCGCCAGCCTCCTCGGGCCGCCGCCGATGACGAAGATCTACAGCAAACAGCGTGCCAGGCGGGCAGTCTTCCATACGCTCGCGCTTCGCCCGCCCGGACAGATCGCGACCGTCGTCGGCTACGTGCTGCTCGTAAGGCTCCTGAGCGAAGCCGATTACGGGATCTACAACCTTTTCTATGCGCTGTTGCCGCTGCTTGCGTCGGGGGCGTCGTTCGGGCTCGAGCACACGCTCCGGCGCTATCAGCCGGAATACCTCAAGGCCGGCGAGCACCGGCTCGCGGACCGGCTGGTGAGGCGGATCGCGCTGCTGCGGCTCGCCGCGACCGCCGCGGTGCTCGGACTGCTGTACGCGTTCTGGGCCGACCTCGCGCCGATCTTCAAGATCGAGGACTACCGCGAGCTGTTCCTGCTGTTCGCCGTCATCGCGCTCACGCACTTCCAATGCACGATCCTGACGGTCGCACTCTCTTCGCACCTCTTGCAAAAGCACAGCATGGGCGCGCAGGCCGCGTTCGCCGTGGTCAAGACCGCAGCGTACGCGGCCGTCGGCTACGGCTCGGGGCTCGATCTGTGGCGGGTGTTCTGGATCGACCTCGCGGTGTACGTCGCGCTCTACGCGGGGATGAAGTACTACTACGTCGCGAGCGCGGAGCGGTCGCAAGGCGAGAAGGAGCGGCTTTCCGCCGCCGAACGTTGGCGACTTTTCAAGTATGGGCTCTTCTACAATTTCAACGATGCCGGGACGCTGCCGCTCCAGACGCGTACCGACAATTTCTTCATCGTCGTCTTCCTCGATCCGATCGCGGTCGGGGCGTACGCGTTCACGACGAGATTGAGCGAGATGGTCTATCGGGTCACGCCGCTCAAGTTTCTCGAATCGGTCGTCCGCCCGCTGTTCTTCTCGCTCGATCACCGCACGAACGCGGCACGCGTCCAGAGCTACTTCACGCTGCTGATGAACGCGTCTTTACTCGTCATGATACCGATCGCGATCTTCGTCGCGTGCTTCCACCGGCCGCTCGTCGAGGTCGTGTTCGCCGGCAAGTTCCTCGAGTACTCGCCGCTCCTGACGATCGTCTTCGCGTTCGCCGCCGCCAATGCGATCGACGTGCCCGTCACGCTCGTCGCCCAGCTCGAGGAGAAGGCCCATATCATTCTCGCGAGCCGCATTTTCGGGCTTTACAACATCGCGGGCCTTCTCGTGCTGATTCCGATCCTCGGGATCGCGGGCGCGATGCTCGCGTCCGGCAGCGCGGTGCTGATGAAGAACCTATTCATCTGGTGGTTCGTCCGTGAGACCGCCGTGTGGAAGGATGCGGGGCGTTTCCTCCGCGTCACGCTGATCGCATGGCTGCCGTTCGTCGGCGCGGCGGCGCTCGTGAAGCTGCTGGACGCGCCGCCGCTCGCCGAGCTCGCGCTCGGCGCCGGGCTCTGGGCGGTATTCCTCGGCTTGTACGTTCGCTTCGGTGCGCTCGCTCCGGAGCAGCGCGAGCTGATCTCGGCGCTCTTCCCGGGCCGCGAGACGAAGCTTCTACGGGCATTCGGCTTCGTGCACTGATCCCGTCCGGCGATACCCTCCGGCGACGCCGCGAGAATCCGGCACGCGCGAGGGTCACGGCGCCGGCGAAGCCCAGCGCATCGCCCCGGCGCGAGTTGGCCCGTCTTTCGCAGGAGAACGGCCGGGCAAGGACGGCACGGGAGGCCGACGGGGCAACGATGCAAGAGCGCAAGATCGTATGGCGCGGACCGAAAGTCCGCACGTGGGAAGAGTTCGTCCGGGTGGTCAAGCGGCCGGATCGGCCGCTGCTCGCGCGGCTCGGGGCGTTCCCGCGGCCGATCCTCGTCGCCGGCTGCCAGCGCTCCGGCACGACCGCGGTCACCCGGCTCATAGCGAGCGCCGACGGCGTCGGCGACTTTCGCTTCGGCGGCGACGACGAGCTCGATGCCGCGCTGATCCTGTCCGGCCAGGTCGAGACGACCGCGTCGGGGCGACTCGCGTTCCAGACGACGTATCTCAACGATCGGTTTCACGAGTATTTCGAGCACGACGGCTTCCGCCTCGTCTGGGTCGTTCGGGACCCCCTATCGGTCGTCCGATCGATGCTGCATCACTGGCGCCGCGGGGCGCTGAATCGTCTCTACGCTGCGTGCGGCGCGCACGCGGCGCGCCGGTGGAACGATGAGCTCGCCCGCGCGCCGCGCTCGCTGCTTCGTCCATCGAGGCTCGAGAAGGCGTGCGCGTCGTATGTCGGCAAGGTCAGCCAGACCTTCGAGCTCGCCGCGCGGCTCGTGCCGAGGCGCATGATCGTCGTCGACTACGACGAGCTCGTGCTGCGCAAGGCATCGCTCTTGCCCGAGATCTTCGCGTTCCTCGGTTTGCCGTATCGACCGGCGCTCGCCGGGATGCTCCATGCGGGCAGCGTCGATAACGGCCGCCTGCTGCCCGCCGCGCAGGCGGCCTACGTCGAAGCCACGTGCAGGAGCGTGTACGAGCGGGCGCGGGCATGGCGAATTCGGCCCGGGGAGGCCGCCGCATGAGCGCCGCGCGACGCCGGTTCCGCCTGCTGCTGATGACGTCGGATATGTTTCCGCCGTTCCGTCCGGCCGCGAAATCGATCTTCGGTGACGAGTTCGCGGCACGCGGTCACGTCGTCGACTGGCTGCTGCGGCCCGATCCCCGGCACGGCGTCGAAGGCGGCGCGCGGCCGTTCGGCCGCGGGACGGCGTATGTCGCCCGCACGGATACCGGCGAGAGCCGGCGGCGCCGATTCCGCAAGCATTGGCTCGCGTTCGTCAACGATTGTCGTGCGCTCGCGCTCGTCCGACGCGGCGGGTACGATCTCGTTCAAGTCAAGGACAAGTACCTCGGCGCGCTGCTCGCGATTGCGGCCTGCAAGCTCTTCGGCGTGCCGCTGTTCTACTGGATCGCATTTCCGCATTCGGAGTCCGCGCTCTACAACGCGCGCAACGCGTTCGCCCGCTATCGCTGGCTATACCTGCTCCGCGGCGCGCTGCAGAAGTGGACGCTCTATCGGCTCATCCTGCCGTGCGCGCGGCATGTCTTCGTGCAAAGCGAGCAGATGCGTCGGGACATGGCCGCCGAAGGCGTTCCGATCGAGAAGATGACGCCAGTCCCGAGCTCGTTGAATCTCGCCGCGCTCGACGCGAGCGCCGGCGGCGTCGAGAAGCCGCCGAACGAACGCTGGATCGTCTACCTCGGCACGCTGCTGCGCCAGCGTCAGCTGGATTTCCTCGTGCGCGTGCTCGCCCGCGTCATCGAGCGCGAGCCCGACGCGCGCCTGCTGTTCGTCGGCAAGGGAGGCATGGGCGCGGACGAGCGGGCGCTGATCGAAGAGGCACGGCGTCTCGGCGTCAGCCACGCGGTGACGATCACGGGCTGGCTCGACGAGGCCCGCGCGTGGGATTACACGCGCGCCGCGGACGTCTGCGTGTCGCCTTACGCGCCGATCCCGGTGCTGCGGTCGACGTCGCCGACGAAGCTCATCGAATACATGGCGCTCAGTCGCCCCGTCGTCGCGAGCGTGCATCCCGAGCAAACGCCGATCCTGCGCGATAGCGGCGCGGGGCTTCTTGCGGACTGGAACGAGGACGAGTTCGCCGCAGCGATCGTGCACGTGCTTCGGCACCCGGACGATGCCGCCGAGATGGGGCGCGCCGGCCGGCGGTTCGTCGAGCGCTTCCGCACGCACCGCCGAATGGCCGACCTCGTCGAGGAGACTTATGCCCGGATCCTTTCGACCGATCATCCGGGCACGGCGGGCTTGAGCCGCGGGCCGCGGCGCTCGTCGCTGCGCAAGGTGCTTCGATAGACTTCGACGAGCCGGTCGAGCAGCGCATCGAGGTCGAAATGCTCTTCCATCAGCTTGCGGCTGCGCCGTCCCATGCGCTCCCGCAGCCCCCGATCGCGCGCGAGCCGACGAAGCCGATCGTGGAGCGCGCCGACGTCGCCGGGCGCGACGAGGAAACCGTTATCGCCTTCGATCACCGCTTCTGGAATCCCGCCGACCGGCGTCGAGAGGATCGGCGCGCCGGCGGCCATCGCCTCGACGATCGACGCCGGGAGCCCTTCGTGATACGACGGAAGCGCATAGATATCCGTTCGATTGAAAGCGTCGAGCTTCTCGCTGCCCGAAAGCCAGCCGGCGATCGTGACGCGGCCGCCGAGTCCCTCGCGCTCGACGATCCTGCGCGCCTTGTCGATCTCGCCGTCGCCGCCCAGCACGAGACGGACGTTCGGCATCTCGGCCGCGAGCCGCTTGAACGCCTCGAGCAGATCCCAGGTCCCTTTGCGGGACCCGAGGCGCCCCATCGACGAGATCACGACCTCGTCGCCGTTGTCCGCACGCGGCCCGAACATCGACCGAGTCGTGCCGTTGTGCAGGATGTGCACGTTCGGATTGGACGAGATGCCGCGCACGAAATCTCGCCAAGCGCCGGACAGCACGATCACCGCGCCGGCCCGATCGAATACGCGGCGGATCAACCGTGCACGGCCGGACGAGCTCTGCGCGTAGAACTCCATGAATCTCGAGCCGTGCACGTGCACGACCGTTGTCAGCCTGCGTAGCCGCGCGGCCTCGAGGACGCCGAGCTTGCGGTAGAAGCTCGCGCCGGTCGACAAGTGCACGTGAACGATATCGGCCGGCCGCGCCGTCGCGATGGCGAACGAGGCGTACGCGCGGGCGGCGCTATAGAGCTTGCGCGCCGGCCACCGCGCATCGCGGCCGTCGAGCGTCGCGATGTACCGAAGCTCGACCCGTTCGCCGAGCCCCGCGGCGAGCCAGTGATTGACGACCGCCGAGATCCCGCCGGCGACGTCGAGGCCGGGGCCTACCATCAGCACATGCAGCCGCTCGTCGTTCACGCCGTATTCGTCCTTGCGCAGGTTGTCCGGGGCGTATCCAAAAATCGCGCCGCGGCTCGGCGCGCCGACGGGCATCGGGTTCCCGGCCCGGCTGCCACGGTCCCGGAACGGCGTCGAGCGCCGGAGGCGCTCGTCGGCCACGGCCGCGCGAGGCTCCAATGCGAAAAATCCATTCCAAGATTTGCAATCGCACGTCGAAAGCTCGCGGCAGCGGATCGAGGACGCGAGCGACGGGCCTCTCGCGCGACGTGCGCCCGGATCGTGATACTCGCCGATCCCAACCGCCGCCCGAGGCTCTGGCATTCGCCTTGCATCGGCCCGGCGAATCTCGAACGGAGAATCGGCCGAAGTCGGCGGAGCGCTACGGATGCGGACCGAACGTACCTGCTGGGAGGGGCCGCTCTTCGTGATCGGCATGCCCCGCTCCGGCACGAAGCTGCTGCGCAACCTGCTCGATCGGCACCCGCGGATCCGAATCCTGCCGTGGGAAACGCAGTTCCTGCCGTTCATCGCCGCATGGGTCTCGGCGCGGGGCGAGCCGCGCACCGAGTCCGCGCTCGGGCGGCTAGCGGCCGCGCTGCAGAAATCGCCGTACTTCGACTATCGGCGCAACGCGCGCGGCGAGCTTTCGGTCCGGCACTGGCGCTCGGCTTGCCGGGGGCGATTCGACGCTGCCGCTTTGTTCGAGGGATTCGTGCGGGCCGAGCTCGGACTCGATCCCGGATCCGGCATCATCTGGGGCGACAAGTCGCCGAGCTATATCGAGCACGTCGACGAGATCCTGCGTCTCTTTCCGGACGCGCGGCTGATCCATATCGTCCGCGACGTGCGCGACTACTGTCTGTCGATGCGCGAGAGCTTCGGCAAGGACGTGCGCCGCGCGGCGCATCGCTGGAATGCGGCGATGCTGCGCATCGCCGAGCGGGCCGAGCGCGGCGAGCCGGCGCTTGCGTGTGTCCGTTACGAGGCGTTGTTGGCCCGCCCCGCCGCCGAGCTCGCGCGCCTATGCGATCACTTGGGCGTCGAGTACACCGAAACGATGCTCGCGCTCGACGGACCCGTGGAGAATCACGGATCGACGAAGGGCCGCACGGGCATCGTCGCGACGAACTTCGGCCGCTGGCGAAGCGGGCTCGACGCGCGCACGGCGCGCGTCATCGAATCGATCGCGTGGGACGGAATGAAAGCGCTCGGCTATGCGCCGGAGCTCGCCGCAGGCCCTAGACGGCTCGGCGGCGCGACGCTGAGGCTGCTGCGCGCGAAGGACGCGCTCGTGCTGATCACGAGAGACGTCGAGGAGCGCGGCCTGCTGCGCTCGGCTGCGACCTATGTCGGCGACTATCTGATCAAGCGGCGCGGAGAGGCCGCATCGTGACGTCCCCGTCCGGACGCGACGCAGGCGCCGCCGCGGCGCTCCGCGGCGTTGCGGGGCCGCGGACCCGGATTGCGCTCGTGATCGATTCGCATTGGGAAGCGCTGATGGGCGGCGCGCAATATCAGGCGCGCTGCCTGCTCGAGCTGCTCGGCACGCGGCGCGATGTCGAGATCGTTTTCGTCGCGCGAACCGTGCCGGCGGAGCGCGTGCGTGACGGCTATCGCATCGTGCAGTTCGGCTCGAGCAGGAGCCAGGGCAGGCTGCGGATGCTGCTCGACCTGCCTTCGCTCGTTCGCACGCTTCGTGAACTCGAGCCCGACGTCATTTACCAGCGCTGCCTGATGCCGTTCACCGGTGCGTGCGCGTGGTACTGTCGCCGCTACGGCGCGAAGCTCGTCTACCACATCGCGTCCGATCGGGACGTCGAGAAATCGGTCCCGCTCGAATGGAGCCGGTACGGGCTCGTCAAATGGCTTGCGCGCCGAATCGGCCTCTACGGCATGCGCCGCGCCGACGCGATCGTCGCGCAGACCGAGCAGCAGGCGCGCATGCTGCGCAGCGGGCACGGGCTCGACGCGACGCTCGTCGTGCGCAACTTCCAGCCGGTTCCGAAGCTCGACCGGCCCGCCGCCGAGCGCTCGCGCGTGCGCATCGCATGGGTCGCGAACTTCAAGCCGCTGAAGCGTCCGGACCTCTTCGTCGATCTCGCCGCCGCGCTCACGCATCGCGACGACGTCGAGCTCGTGATGATCGGGCGGCCGGGACCGGCGGCCCGCTTCGCCGCGCTGCACGAGCGGATCGCGAAGCTGCCGAACCTCCACTACCTCGGCGAGCTGCCGATCGAGCAGGTCGACGAAGAGCTTGCCGCATCGGATCTGTTCGTGAACACCAGCCTGTGGGAGGGATTCCCGAACACGTTCATCCAGGCGTGGCTCCGCGGCGTACCGGTCGTGAGCTGTTTCGTCGATCCCGACGGGTGCCTGTCGCGCGGCGGCGCGGGAGTCTTCGCCGGCGGCGGCGAGCGGCTCGTCGAGGTCGTCGAGGCATTGCTCGACGACCGCCCGCGTCTGCGCGAGCTCGCGCGCACGGCCCGTGCATACGCCGTCCGCCATCATTCACCGGAGACTGCGCTGCCGCTCGTCGAGCTGCTTGCGACGCTTCCGCGAGAAAGCGGCCGGCCGGGCGCAGGACGAGCCCGGCCCGAGCCCCGCGCGATCGCTCGTTCACGCGGCCGCATCTGATCGCTTTTCGGCCGCGCACGTTTGCGCTCGACGCGAGACCGTCGCCGATCGGGGACAGTTGTTTATCGGGTATTCGGCGTGATAGGTTGCCGCCTCCCGTGGGGATGCGCGTCGAAAGACGCGCCGAAAGTTCAGGCATGCGGCGTGCCGCCGCGCCGCGCCTAAAGCCGCCCGAGCGGCTCGATCCCAGCTTGCCGAGCCGAGAATCGCCGAGACCCTTGCCGCGGTCGTCCTTTATGCGTTCCGTGCCGGCGAGCCTTCACACAGGCCGACGGAGAAACACGATGCCGAAGCCGATGCGTACTGTGTTTTCGTTGCTCCTCGCGAGCACGCTCGCCTTCTGCGCCTCTATTGCGATGGCTGCCGATTACTACGTCTCGCCGCAGGGAGACGATCGCGACGCGGGCACGTCCGCGTCGACGCCTTGGCGCACGATCGCGAAAGCGAACCGTACCGTGCAGCCCGGCGACGTCGTGCATCTGCTCGGCGGCCGCTACGTGAACGATCCGATCCGCCCCGCGCGCAGCGGAACCGCGGAAGCGCCGATTCGTTACCGCGCGTACGGCGACGGCGAGCCGGTGCTGACCTCCGACAAGCCGCGCGGGCTGAAGGTCGCGATCGACCTCAAAGAGCGTTCGCATATCCACATCGAGGGCGTGCACGTCGACGGCGTGGAGGGCAATCCGAAAGCGCGCGTGCAGCATTTCGTCGAGATTCGGAAGGGCAGCTACAACAAGATCGCCGAATCGTCGTTTCGTTACGCGTATGGCTGGCATGGAATCCGTATCGACGAGGGCTCGCACAACAATAAGCTGTTGAACAACACGATCGATTTCGTCGGTGTGTACCGCGACGAGAACGGCGAGGACTACGGCGACTGCATCCAGATCACTGGCGGCGCGACGAGCAATCTGCTGCAAGGCAACGTCGTGACGCGCGGCGCTCACAATCTGCTCCAGGTCAAAGGCGAGCGCAACGTGATTCGCCGCAACGTCTTCGACAACGACTGGGCGGACGTCGTCGGTCCGGGCGCCGGCGGCCGCAACCTCTCGTTGATGGGCAAGAGCAATCTGTTCGAGGAAAACGTCGTCCGCAACGCCGGCCGCTCCGCCGACGTGCCCAGCAACGCCGGCATGAAGACCGAGGGCGAGCGCAATATCGTGCGGCGCAACTTCATCTACGCGAACAGCAAGGAAGGCATCACGTCCGAGAGCCGCAGCGGCTCGAAGATCGCGCGGAACAATCGTATCTATCACAACACGTTCTACGGCAACGGCGGACCGGCGTGGGGCCTCGTGTTCTACAAGGGCGGTGACGGCGTGACCGGCAACGTCTTCAAGAACAATATCGTCTTCGACAACCGCCGCGACCCGAGCATCACCGACGGAGACCTGCTGTTCCGGCTCGAAGCGAATCCGTCCGGCGAGGTCGGCGAGTCGGTGATCGAAGGCAACCTCATCGCGAAGGACTCGGGCGAGGACGCCACGGTCGAGCTTCGCGGCACGAGCGCGACGATCGAGCTCGCCGAAGCGGAGAAGCGCTTCGATGCGCATTTCCGCGGCAATATCCAGGCCGAGCCGTTGTTCGCGGCGTCGAAGCCGGAGGAGCCCGAGGATTTCGCACTCCAGCCGGGCAGCCCGGCGATCGACGCCGGCGTGCCGCTGACGTATACGCGCAGCGGCGGCGAAGGCAACGTCGTGCCGGTCGAGGATCCGACGTATTTCGCGGACGGCTTCGGCGTGACGCTCGGCGACGTGGTTCGGATCGGCAACGGCCGCCCGACGCGGGTCATGAAAGTCGACCTCGATGCGAGCACGCTGACGCTCGCGGACTCCGTGCAATGGTCGCAAGGCGAGCCGGTCTCGCTCGACTACCGCGGCGCGGGGCCCGATATCGGCGCGGTCGAAAGCGGCATCGAGCTCCGCCGTCCGAAGGCGCCCGGCCGCATCACGTCCTGGTTGCGCTGATCCGGGCGGCGGCCGGCGTCAATCGCCCGAGGTCCGCTCGAGCGGACCGACGAAACGCACGGCGATCCGCGTTCTGAGCTCGGCGCTGCCGGCCGTCCGGCTCTTGTAAACGAGCGTCGTCGACGGCGTCTTTCGGCCAAAGCCGCGCGAGATCCAGCCGCCCTTCGGCGATTCGCTGCCGGACAGCAGCTCCGCGCGGGCGTCGGGCTCGTCGACGTCGATCCGGATCTCGACGGCGCCGTCCGTCGACACGGCCGTGCGACCGTCGAGCGCGACCGCGCAAGTCTCGGCGAAATGCCAGAACCGTTCGACGAGATGCGGACCGCGGCTTTCGATTCGGTCGACGATCTCGAGCGCATCGTGCGCCTTCACGAAGCGTACCCGCCGGCAATGGCGCACCGGATCGGCCAGGCGCTCGTAGCCGTCGTGCGCGGCGACGAGCAGATCGTGCTCGGCCGTGCGCTCGAACCGCTCGACCACGGCTTCGGCTTTGTCGGTCCAAAGAAACGACCCGCCGATCACCGACTGATCCTCGCCGTCGATGCGCACCGTGTTGTGCGCGGCCGTTCCGCGGAAATAGTCCCGCCACTCGGAATCGCCGTGATAGACGTAGGTCCCCGGATCGACGAGCTGCTCCCGGCCGGCAGCCGAAAGCGTGACCGAGAGGCAATCCGCGTGGCCGTGCCCCGCGATACTGAGGAAGCCGAGCGGTCCCGCGTCGACGACCGCGCGAATCTCGCTCGGCGTGCCGAGATCGCGGCCGAGCACATAGTAGCCGCCGTCCGGAAACGCGAAGCGGTCGGCGCGCCGATACGACGACTCGGGTGCAAGGGCGCCGACCGGATCGACGCCCGCGCACAGCCAATCGGCCGTCGCCATATGACCTAGCGCCTGGCTCCGCCAAGCACCGTCGCCGAACAGCACCGCCCCCGCGCCGAGCAGCGACCGAAACGGATCGAGCGCCGGCCGGGGCTCGAGCGCGAACGCGAGCCCGTCGTCCGCATCGCCGATCATCGGCATGTTGCCGCCGGCGTCGAGCATCGCCGAGACGAACTCGATCATCCGGCCGAGGCTCTGCCAATACTCCGGGCTGAACGAGATGTCGACTCGACGGCCGGCAAGACCCGCGGCGAGGAACAGCGATGCGACGAACTGCTGGTACCACGTGGTCTGCTCCTTGTCGACGCCGTCGGCATGCACCTGTCGCCGGATCTCGCGCTCGAGAATCGCCTGCGCTTCGTCGCGCCATCTGCGCGATTCCGGCCAGCACGGCCACGTGCAGCATGCGACGAAGACGCCGGCTGCCTCGCCGATCAGGTGATTGTTCGACGACGACGCATACGTCGACAGGTGCCCCATGACGAAGCGAATGTGCCGACGGATCGAACGCAGCCATTCGTCACGGAAGCGCCGCCCTTCGACGCCGTCGAACAGCGTCGACGCCGACCCTCCCGAGATCGCGTACGCGAGATGCCAGTTGATCAAGCGGATCCCGAGCTCGAGAGAGCTGCACCAGTTCGCGCCGAGCAGATGCGGGCATTGACGAAACCAGCTCGACAGCAGCGCGCGCAGCGTCTCGAGGTGCGCGCCGTCGCCGGTCAATCGGTACGCTTGGGCGAGCGGCACGAGCTCGAGATGACGATTGAGCTCCCACAGATATTTCGCATCGCCGACGATCGCGGGATCCCTGTGGTCGAGCGTCTTGCCGTACTTCAGCGGCGCCTCGGTTCCCGTCAACGGATCGGTATTCCACGCCGGGGGGAATCCGCACGAGAAGCGACGCCCGAAGAACGTATATATGCCGCGGCGCACGTCCTCGGCGGCGACGACGTACGGACGCGGATCGGCGGCGGGCGGCGGCAGGCTCTCGATCCCGCCGCGCGGCGGCCAAGCGGCGGCCGCGTCGCTCCGGTCGACGAGCCCGAGGCGCTCCGCGCCGAAGCGCAGCTGCCGCCACGCGCGGGCCGCGAGCTCGTTCGGCGGCATCGCCCTCGCACGATTCAAATACCATTGCAAACTTTGCACGGATCAGCCCTTCGTAACATGCCGCAGCGCGATCTTTCGGACGCGATCAAGCACTTTCCGTGCCTATGAAATGGCCCACAACTTGCAACGCCTGCCGCCCCTCGCGCTCGATCGCGAAAAGAGCTCGAACGACGGAGCGACTCGAGAGTGAAGATCACGTACTTGTCTCACAGCCCGCTTCAGACCCGCGTCGCGAACGCGATTCACGTGATGCAGATGTGCGATGCCTTCGCGAGCCTCGGCCACGACGTCTCGCTGTATGCGAGAGGGCGCGCATGCGGTGCCGACGATCTGTTCCGCGCGTACGGGCTCGAGCCGGGCCGTTTCAGGATCGCGCTGCTGCCGCGGGGAGCGATGCGGTTCCTCGGCCGATCGGTGTATGCGCTGATGCAGGTCGTTCGCGCACGCATGGCCGAGCCGCCGGACCTCTATTACGCAAGGTGCCCCGCCTCGGCGGCGTTCGCGCTGCTGTTCGGCGACGTCGTGCTCGAGATCCACGAGCTCCCGAGGAGCCGGCTCGAGAAGCGGCTTCAACGCTTCACGTTGAAACATCGCCGGCTGCGGCGCGTGGTCACGATCTCGCGCGCCTTGCTCGACGATCTCGAGCACGAGCATCCCGATTTGCTCGACCGTCTCGATCGCGTCGTCGCGCCGGACGGCGCCCCGCTCCGCCCGGCCGCGATGCCGTTCTCGATCAGGCGCGGACCGGGCCGACAGATCGGTTACGCCGGAGCGTTGCGTCCCGGTAACGGCATCGGCACGATCATCGCGCTCGCCGAAGCCCTGCCCGGAGATACGTTTCACGTCGTCGGCGGAAGCGAAGACGACGCGGCCGCATGGCGCGTGCGGCAACGAAGCTCGAATATCGTCTGGTACGGACAGCACGAGCCGGCCTATATCCCCGCGTTCCTCGCGTGCTGCGACATTCTGCTCGCCCCGTACGAGGACGGGCCGAAGACCTGGAGCGGCCAGGATACGTCGCGTTGGATGTCGCCGCTGAAGATCTTCGAATACATGGCCGCCGGACGGGCAATGATCGTCTCGGATTATCCGGTGCTGCGCGAGGTGCTGCGAGAGGATTTCGCGGAGCTGGCTCCGCCCGGCCGAGTCGACGCGTGGCTCGATTCGCTGCGAAGGCTCGAAGATCCGGCGGTCCGCGCGCGGCTCGGCGAGCGAGCCCGCGACGTGCTCGCGCAGCGTTACACATGGCACGCCCGGGCGGAGAGCGTGCTCGCGGGACTCGAGCGGCCCGAGCCTCACGCCGCCACAGCGCGCGACACCGCGGCGCAGGCGTGGCGCGCAACTTGCAGCGGGCGATCGGCGACCGAGCGCGGCACGGCCGTCGTTGCGCTTCGGAGCGCCGAAGAGTAACGGAGGAGCATCGGGCTTGGCGCAACCATCTCCCGACCGTGCCGGTCGCCGGATGGGGGCCGCCTGGCTGCTCGTCCCGCTCGTCATCGCGGGCGCCGCGCTGCGGCTCGTCGACCTCGGCGCGATCTCTTTCCACTGGGACGAGGATCTGTCCGCGTTGGCGGCGAAAGCGATCGCCGAGCACGGTATCCCGGAGCTGCCGAGCGCCATGATCTACCTGAGAGGCCTCGCGTTCTCGTATGCGATGGCAGCGAGCGGCATGTGGCTCGGTTTCGACGAAGCCGCGCTTCGCTTGCCCGCTGCGCTGGTCGGGATCGCGCTGATTCCTCTGTCGTTCGCGTTCGGGAAGCGCCTGTTCGGAACGAAGGTCGGCCTCGTGCTCGCCGCGCTCGTCACGTTCTCCGTCTGGGATATCGAGTTCTCGCGCTACGCACGGATGTATGCGCCGTTCGGATTCTTCTATCTGCTCACATTGCTGCTGATCTGGCGCTACCGTGTCGTCGAAGAAAGCCTCGCGGGCGGCGCGCTCGCGCTCGGATCGGCGCTGCTCACGCTCTCGTTACACGATCTCGGTTATACGCTCGCGCTCGCGTTCCTCGTGCCCGTCGCGATGCATGGCCGAGCGGCGCTGTCCGCGCCGCGCAAGCTGATCTTCCCAGGCGCCGCTTTCGCGATCGTCGCGGCCGCGTTCATCATCTGGCAAAAGCTGCAGGACCGCTATTACAACCGTGCGGCGTTCCTCGCGAGCGTGGATGCCGAGCCGTCCAGCGAAGCCGCAGCGCACATTCCGAGCACCGTGAGCGAAGACGGAGCGGCGCCGGCCGGGCTCGTCGAGCGCCTGCTCGAGCCGATTCGACTGCCCGACCTGCCCGTGCTCTCGGCGCTTCACGACGCGGCGCCTTGGGCGGCGATCGGCATCGTCGCCGCCGCACTGCTCGTCGCGGCCGGCATTCTCGTCGCTGGCCGCCGCCTCGGCCTCGGCGAGCGCCTGCTGCTCGGCGCGATAGCGCTGTGCTGCGCGCTGCAATTGTTCAACGTCGCGCTGCTCGGCGCGATCGTGCTCGCATTCACGAAGCGCCGCGGCCTCGCGGCGGTTCGCGCGCCCGGCGTCGTCGCGGCGGCGTCGATGATCGTCGTCGGCTTCATCGCGTGGCTCTCGCTCGCGCTCGGCCTCGATCTCGTCGGAGACCGGCAAGGGCTCGCCGGCGTCAAGGAGACGATCCGGATGCTGCTCGATTACCCGAGCTTCTTCGTCTTCTGGGGCTTCCCCCGCGAGTACCCGCTGATGTCGGTCCCTGCGCTGCTCGGCTTCCTGTGGGCATTCGAACGCGCCGCGCGGCCCGAGCCGGACCGCGCCGCGCTGTTCCTGCTCGCGACGTTCGCGCTCCCGGTCGTGCTGAACGGCATGTTCGAGACCCGCTACACCTTCTTCCGCTACAACGTGCCGTTCGGACCGCTGTTCTTCTCGTTCGTCGCGCTCGGCCTCGTCCGTTGGACCGAAGTCGTCGGCGCGTGGAGGCCCGCTGCGGCGCCCCACGGCATACGCGGCGACGCACGGATCGCGGCCGGCACCGCGGCGCTCGCCGCGCTCGTCGTCGCCTATGACCTGAATCCGCTGCGCGGCTGGCTCGTCGCGGCGCGCGAGCACGGCCACCGCAGCGTGCTCCACGACGCGTTCGCGATCGACGGGTTTCGGGATTACCGTTCGGCGTCCGAGCACGTGCTGCGGCACGCGGCTCCGGACGACGAGATCCTGACGTTCGAGTGCCGGGAGTATTTCAACTATATCGGACGGCTAGACTACTGCCTCGTCTCGGGCACGTACCGCGCCGGCGACGAGCTGATCCAGACGTACGTCGACGACGGCGTGCTGCGCGACCTCTACGTCGCCGTGCCGCTGATCACGACCGCGAAGGATCTCGAACGGACGCTGCGCGCGACGCCAGGCACGAAGTGGCTGCTGACGTCGGCATCGGTCCTCGGCGACGAGCGAGCGGTCGACGAGGGCTTTCGCAGACTCCTCGAGAAGCATGCGGATCACGTCGTGCACGTCGCTCCGGACGGCGACACGATGGTCTATCGGTTCTGATCGGCGCGCGTGCGGCACGGGCGCCGTCGCGGCGACCGCGCGCGAGCTCCGGCCCTTCTCGCGCACCGACGATCGCGAAGCACGCGTTTCCGGAATCGAGCCCTTTCGACGGCTCGCTTGACGGCCTTGCTGTGACCAGGCATCAATGGCACAACGGAGGATTCGCCGATGTCCCGAACGCCGAGGCCGAAGCAGCGAAAGATCTTGCTAGCGACCGTGCTCGCCGCGCTCGCGGCAGGGTTCGCGAGCGGTCAGGGCCTGCTCGGCGAAGGCATGGTCGCCGCGGAGCGCCCGGAGGCCGAGTTCCATATGGCTCGGCTCGCCTACGACAGCCGCGGCTGCGCCGGCTCGCGCGGCTGGTGCAACCCGATGTGGGCGATCGATTATCCGCACGCGGAGGCGCATTTCCTGCCGGCGCTCGCGCGCATGACCCGGCTCGACGTCGCGTCGGACAGCCGCCATCTGACGCTCGGCGATGACCGGCTGTTCGACTATCCGTGGCTGTTCGTGCAACAGGTCGCGCAGGGGCGGTGGCGGCCCGCGCAGCACGAGATCGAGCGGCTCCGGGAATACCTGCTGCGCGGCGGGTTTCTCGTCGTCGACGATTTTCACGGCGAGCGCGAGTGGCTATGGTTCGAGAGCGTGATCCGCGAGATCCTGCCCGGGCGCAGCATCGTCGACATTCCGCAGGACGACATGCTGATGAATATCCTGTTCAGCCTCGACAAGCGGACGCAGA